>NZ_VXCS01000002.1:0-296863 GCF_052850545.1 Pseudoalteromonas sp. 1181_04 | reverse complement strand
GAAGAAATGCGGGCGGCATAAAATTTAACTTGAGGCGACAACTAACTTGAAAAACTCCGTGATCAACTTAAGTCTTTTGATCCAACTCAATACTCTTCTTTTGATATTGCTACAATGGCCGTAGCTGCAGATGAGTTTCTGACCTTCTGGAAGTACTCAAATGGAGAATATGAATTAGATGACGATATATGGGCTTTTTTCATTCATGCCCCTAAAAACAATCGACAAGTAATATCAGATATCGAAGGTGTTTTATTGGCTAGCGGTAAGTTTATTAAAGAAGAGGTTGATTTTAGCCAATACAAATAATACGCCTTTCATTTACTAGTTAGCGTATGTTCAGTCATTAATTTTGTTGGTGTATTATCGTTCGCGCACCCCAAACATTAAACTATTTATCATCGGCATTTTAGGCCGTTGATCAATAGATTACAGGTCAATTTTTCAGTTAGATTTATGGATAATAAGAATATGAAAAATATTATTAAATACTTTTTCACTTTAAGCATTTTACTATGCTCTACTTCGACTTTCTCAAAAGAAAACGATATTCAATTTAAATGGAAATTAACGCAAATCATTGCTTCAGATACAAATACCATAGAAATTAAAGATGGTAACTTTGTTAAAATTGATGATGCGGGGATCCTTGAGATGATGAAAGAGTATGGGAACAGGTATCATCCTTATCACAGAGAAGGGAACATATTACATGTAACCTCAGCTGGAGAGACAACTAAATGGGAAGTATTACTTGTAGATAAACATAATCTTCATCTTGATACACCAATTGGAACCTATATTTTAAAACGTTAAATCTTATATTTATAAATAGCTTAGCTATTTTTCTTTTCACGCGCTAATTGATTAGGTAATAACTGCTCTACAATTTCCCTTGCTGGCAATGTGTAACGCACGCCATCGAACATTACAGATGTAAATTCATCAATACTTGTTATACCTGTTAATGTCCATCCTTCACCGCGCTCAGGGCAATAAACAGTGGTTGTAGGTTGTATTACTTTAAATTCGTCATTCATAATTAGCTCAGTTATTAACTTGTATGGCGGGTATCTTAAGGGAATAATAGCGGGCTTTAAAGCCGTAATTTAATTTTATTTATGAACAATGAGTTTGCACTAAGTCGAATCACATTAAAGCCAATTAAGCATAGGGACTGTAGTGCGTTGTGGGCTATTTTGTCTGAGCCGTTAGTTGCTCAGTTTAATGACTATGCAGTGCCACTTGCACGTGATGACGTAAAACAACTGATCCAAGATGATATTACTGGCATGTATGAAGGAAATACGCTGCGCTTTGGAATGTACTTACTAAATACGTCGACCTTGATTGGCTGCATTGGTTTATATGATATTGAAGAAGATACTGCTTGGTTAGGTTTTGAGTTGTCACCAAATCATTGGGGGAATGGGTTTATGTCTGAAGCATTAGCATTTATGCTAACAAATATAACAGCCGTTGTTGCGCAGTTAGGCAATGAGTTGAGCATTACTAATTTACAGGCGAAAGTGGCGACAGAAAATAGCCAAAGCCAGCAACTACTTCGCCGTTTTAAATTCACTCATGTAGCGAGTGAACAATGGTTGTATCAACTGTAAATCACACTTTGTTACATAACGGTAGTTTAATTAAAAATACAGAAAGGGTATTGTTTTTAAAACAATCTTTACCTGAAAGCTATGCTGCTATTAAAAAAACTAAATCGCACTGCAATCATAATTCTATTGAGTACAGCCGGCTTCATTGCATGCGCTATTGTCATTTATAAATATAACGCGCATTACACGTCAAATTTTAAAGACATCACTATTTATTCTCAGGTATTGGATGAAAGTAGGAAAGTGTTTATTCGTTTACCTAACAATTTTGAGCCAAATAAGCGCTACTCCTTGATCATTAGAACCGATGGTAACTTTAATCTTACGCAGTGGGATTCAGTGATGACTGAGTTACCAGCGCAGCAAGATACAATTTTAGTGTCTATTCCTAATCAATTTTGGACCTTTACCAGAAATCGTGATTTAGTGCCGCCGTATGCACGCCAAGATGTGAATACCCAGGCAAGACCAGCAAGTGAAAATTCACCAGAATTATTTGGTCAAGCAGATCAATTTTTGGCTTTTATTGAAGGTGAGTTATTACCGTATTTAGAATCACATTATAAGCTAGATAATAATCGTGTTTTGTCGGGCTATTCAGCAGGAGGGAGTTTTGTTTTATACACTATGAGTACAAAGCCTTGGCTGTTTAACGGTTATTTTGCATTTAGTCCGGCTGCTTGGTACGACGATATGACCGTTGTAAAAGAGTTTGATCGATTCTTATCGCAACGATGCCTCAATACAGACGATAACATACCGCTGTCGCTCTATATAACAGTAGGAGGCGCCGAGCATCCTTTAATGTTAAGTGCCTTTGCTGGTCTTAATAATAGCCTTAACATATATGCTTAACTAAATAATAAGACAGTAATAAACCACAAAAGAACACATCATACTATATTTGTTAATTAAGATAACTCTGCATAAAAAGTTATTTTCAACTAAAAGCTATCGAGAAGAATCATGAGCTTGATAAATCAAAGTTAGTAATTCGATTAAACGTATCACAAGAGTTATGTTTATTTGGCTATGGAGGGATCTTCATTGATACAACGACAACGTCTTAAATCAAAAAATATCAGTAAACAGTCGGTAATTGCAGCGAATTAGTAGGGGTTTAGAAGGTGAGTTTTATTTACACACTAACGACGTTTAATTTATCAATAGATAAGTTACAGAGTTTGCACTTAAACATAGAAAATCGCTATTACTTTAAATTAAAAGCTTAGATTTAATGCCCAAAGTGAAACACAGAGTGAAATAAGTTGTCGCTAAAGAATAGATATTTTGCTGGTTAGTTGGCGTAGCATTTTTTCAGGTTCTGGCGCAGGTTCATTTAACCCTGAAATAATGGTCATAAAATAACAATCTAACATCACACTTGCTTTTATATCGTCAAACTCTTGCTGTTCATTGAACAGCCGTTTTTTAAACTCACTCATTTGCTGTTCAAAAAAAGCAGCTTGCCAAATCATATCGCTTATCAATATTTTACTAAATTCAATGTTATTACAATAAAATTCAAACAACGGTAGGGCATAGTGACGTAACTTTAGCCTTGGTGCATGTTGGCGATCAGTTAAACTAGTCTGATGAATGATCGTATCTATTTGTTGCTGCATTCCTGCTTTTAGTAAGTCGATTTTATTTTCGAAATGACTAAACACAGTACCAACGGCCACATTAGCCGCTTTTGCAATTTCTCGTGTAGATGTATGAGCATAACCTTGCTCTAAGAATAACAGCCAAGCCGAGGTAAGAATTTTATTATAGGTTTGCGTTTTTTTATTCATTGTATATCAATTAATTATATTTAACTTGTGATAGTAAAGATGAAGTTACTTGAAAAAGTGACTGCGCTCAATTATATTTATGAGCGCGCTCATTTAAACAAGGAACTTATATGAACTTTATCAAACAAGTTATTGGTTACGGACTATTTATCCCATTTATTATTTTTTATTCTTACATGCTAGGACCATTACTTAAAGCAATTTTATTACCGGGTGGAATTTTAATGTTATGGATAATTTTAGGACCTAAGGAAGGTTATTTGGCTTTGACAAAAGCGTTTGCAACTAAAGGTAAAGCAAAAAAAATGTGATCGCAGCGGGTGCTAAATATTAGCAAAACAGGCTGATTAAATAATCAGCCTGTCAGTGTTCTAGTTATAATGTGTAATGAAAACCAAATGCAATGCCATCATCTTCTGATAGACCCATTTGATATTCTTGCTCTTTATCGGCACTTGAAAAATCACTAAAGTCTTTACGTGCTTCAATGTAAAAAATCGTATCTTCGTCGAATAGATAGTGAAAGCCAAGTACTGTAAATTGACGTTTAAAGTTGTCATTAGGATCGGCGTTAAAATTTGGTTGGATCACGTAATCTGTTCCAGCATCATAGACGTTATATGCAATGAAGGTACGAATGTCATTATCAAACTTATAAGATAATAAAGACTCTACCCCAATCGCGTCTTTGATCAGACGGCCTAAGTTATCGGTATCATGATTTTCATTTTTGTTGATATTTGCGGCAAAATAAAGGCCATCATTGTTGAAGTTACCCCAAGTAACGCCTGCGCCATAAATAAAATCATTAACAGACTGAATTCGTCCTGCTGCGTAATTTACGGTCAGTTCTCCGCGGTTAAACCCAGCAGAAAGTTTTAAGTCGTCGCTTACTGAATAGGTAACGGCTGCCCCATAGGTTGAATTAAATTCTACTTGTTGAGCAAGATCACTGCCATTTTCCCACAAAGTCTGACAAGCAGCTTCAGAAATGGCTTCGATATCGCAAGTATAAAAATCATTATTTTTAAATTGCACTTGTGTTGCAATACTAAAATCACCGAACGTATTACGATACTGCAATAACTTGTCACCGCGCCCGGTACCATTAATTGCACCATCGTCTTTGTTGTAGGTGTAAACACCGGCTGCATTACCATCCCAAACTAGGCTATAGTTAGTACTATAAACTACGTCGTACCAAGCACCCCATTGTTTACCAATTGTCACTTGTCCGTATTTTTCATGTGCTATACCTACATAACCAAGTCGGTTATATAAAAATTTATCTTGAATAGATTCAAAGCGGTTGTTATAGATAATATCGCTACTACCAACAGGGTTTACACCCCATTCTAATAAGGCTAAAGCTGACCACTGATCTTTTAGTTTGCGACTAAAATCAAAGCTAATCCGTGATGCACCATTAACTATTTCAGTTTGCCCTTGTGTGTGGATTATTCTGGCGTCAATAAAACCACCGATGGTTAAATTGTTTTTTCCGTCATCATAAACCTCAACAGCGTTTACGCTCGGTGCTATCAAAGCGCTTGCGATGATGACCCCAATTAATTTTCTATTCATTTAATATTGCCTTGTGTGCTATTTATCATTGTCCTTTGGTCGCGCAGACTAACAAAGCTAAATTAATGGCTAAAGTGAAAAAATATCATCAAAAAATGATAGAGGAAATTTGAATTGTTAATTTATGTTCTTTTTGTGTGCAGCTACACAATACTAGCATAATAAATTGACCTAAATTAGCTTATTTCGATGGACAGCAGCTATAGCCCACGAAGCTAATAATTCATGGAAAAATAAGCCTATTTGGTTTACACTCCAGCCAATTTTATTTCTTTGATTTTCCCCGTTGGAGGGTAGCGCTATCATCAGTACAGCTAACATCACCATGCAATTTGGTGCTAAACCGTTATTTGAGAATATTTCAGCTAAATTTGGCGAAGGTAACCGTTATGGTTTAATTGGCGCAAATGGCTGTGGTAAATCAACATTTATGAAAATCTTAAGTGGGGAATTGGAACCGTCAGCTGGTAATGTAAGTACTGATCCAAATGAACGTGTTGCTAAACTAAACCAAGACCAGTTCGCTTACGAAGAATATTCAGTTATTGACACTGTGATAATGGGCCACAAAGAGCTGTGGGCGATTAAACAAGAGCGTGATCGTATCTATAGCTTGCCTGAAATGAGTGAAGAGGATGGCATGAAGGTTGCCGATCTTGAAACTGAGTTTGCTGAAATGGATGGCTATTCTGCAGAATCTAAAGCCGGCGAGCTACTAATGGGCGTAGGTATTGCAACTGATCAGCATTACGGTCCGATGTCAGAGATTGCTCCTGGTTTTAAACTGCGTGTGCTTCTTGCGCAAGTGTTATTTTCAGATCCAGATATCATGCTACTCGATGAGCCAACTAATAACTTGGATATTTATACTATCAAGTGGCTCGAAGATGTACTGAATCAACGTGATTGCACAATGATCATCATTTCCCATGACCGTCATTTCTTAAACTCTGTATGTACGCATATGGCTGATATTGATTATGGTGAATTGCGTATTTACCCAGGTAACTATGACGAATATATGTTTGCAGCAACGCAAGCTCGTGAACGCTTATTAAGTGAAAATGCCAAGAAGAAAAATCAAATTGCTGAGCTACAACAGTTTGTTTCACGCTTTTCAGCTAATGCATCTAAAGCAAAACAAGCAACATCTCGTGCCAAGCGAATTGACAAGATTCAATTAGATGAAGTTAAAGCATCGTCACGTCAAACACCGTTCATTCGTTTTGAGCAAGAAAAACAGTTATTCCGTAATGCCCTTGAATTAACAAACTTAGGCCAAGGTTTTGACGATATGCTGTTCACTGGCCTTGAAGGCTTAGTTGAAGTAGGCGAGCGTATCGCTATCATTGGTGAAAATGGGGTTGGTAAAACAACACTATTAAATACTTTAGCAGGTCGTTTGGCACCGAAGCAAGGCGAGTTTAAATGGTCTGAAAACCATAATATCGGTTATTATGCGCAAGATCATGCTGATGAATTTGCCACCGATATGAACTTATTTCAGTGGATGGAGCAATGGCAGCAAGAAGGCGATGATGAACAAGTTGTTCGCAGTTTCTTAGGCCGTATGTTGTTCTCACAAAATGATATTAAAAAGTCTGTAAAAGTAATATCTGGTGGTGAGCAAGGCCGCATGCTATTTGGTAAGATTATGATGCATAAACCAAATATCCTATTAATGGATGAGCCAACGAACCACATGGACATGGAGTCAATAGAAGCATTAAACCTTGCGCTAGAAGCATATGAAGGTACGTTAATGTTTGTATCTCACGACCGTCAATTTGTATCCTCAGTTGCAACCCGTATTTGGGAAATCAAAGACGGCAAAATAATTGATTTCAGAGGTACTTACTCTGAATATTTAGCCAGTAAAGAAGGCTAAAGCTCAATTTACATACTGATCAAAAAGCCATGCTAGTCATGGCTTTTTTGTTACTCGATATTCGCAATTTAACAATTAATACGTGTATAATGACCGCCTTTAATGCGGACATAAGTCCGCTATAGGTATTAAAACCATTACTGAGGAGTATTTATGACTGTTGGCATTATTATGGGTTCCAAGTCAGATTGGCCAACTATGGAACATGCGGCGATCATGCTAGATAAATTTGGCATCGCTTACGAAACTAAAGTTGTATCGGCTCATCGTACTCCTCAACTACTCGCTGATTACGCAAGTTCAGCAGCAGAACGTGGTATTAAAGTAATTATTGCCGGTGCCGGTGGTGCAGCGCATTTACCAGGTATGGCCGCTGCTTTCACATCGTTACCAGTATTAGGTGTGCCGGTTAAGTCTAAAACGTTAAATGGCATTGATTCATTGCTGTCGATTTGCCAAATGCCAAAAGGTGTTGCGGTAGGTACATTAGCAATTGGTGAAGCTGGTGCTGCAAATGCAGGATTATTAGCTGCACAGATTTTAGGTTGTCAGCAACCGGAAATATTCGCCAAAGTTGAAGCGTTCCGTAAAGAACAAACCGAAACTATTTTAGCTAACCCAAATCCAGCAGAGTAATATGACTATTTTAATTTTAGGAGCCGGCCAATTAGCACGTATGATGTGTTTAGCTGGTGCGCCATTGAATTTAAATGTGGTTGCGTATGATGTTGGTAGTAAAAAAATTGTTCACCCATTAACTGGGCAAATCTATACTACAACGTTAGAGCAAGCCATTGTAGATGCTCATGCGATCACTGCTGAGTTTGAGCATATTCCTGATGATGTGCTAACGCTATGCTGTGCAAGCAAAAAGTTTTATCCGGGTAAAGCCGCGATTAAAACGGGTGGCGATCGCGCCCTAGAAAAAGCATTACTAAGTAAAACCGCGGTTAAGTGCGCACCATATCAGTTAATCACTGAAAAAGCCCATTTAGAACAAGCCGTTGCTAGCTTGGGTAAGCCATTAGTGATCAAAACCTGTCAAGCCGGTTACGATGGAAAAGGCCAGTGGCGTTTAAAATCAGATGATCAAATTGAGCAGATATGGTCACAAATGGCTGATTTTATTGCCTCCGGTACTGAATCCGCGCCACACACTATTATTGCCGAACAAATGATCCCATTTGATCGTGAAGTATCAATCATAGGTGTTCGCGATAAAAGTGGTAATACCGCTATTTACCCACTTACTGAAAACCAGCATACCAATGGTGTTTTAACCTTATCTATCGCCGGTAAAGAAAAATCAGTGATTCAACAACAAGCTGAAGATGCATTTAATAAATTGGCTAATGAGCTTGATTACGTTGGTGTATTGGCGATTGAGTTTTTCGATGTGGCAGGGCAGTTATTGGTCAATGAAATTGCTCCTCGGGTTCATAATTCTGGTCATTGGACCCAACAAGGCGCGCATTGCAGTCAATTTGAAAATCATATGCGTGCAGTCTCTGGGCTGCCATTAGGTAGCACACAATTACAGCGTGTTACGGCAATGGTGAATGTGCTCGGACAAGCCGCGATTCCTCAGCAAGTACTAAGCATTGCTGAGGTTACGAGTCATTGGTATGGTAAAACAGCAAAGCCTGGTCGTAAAATGGGCCATATTAATGTATCTGCTGCGAACCTTCATGAGTTAGGTGAACGCTTAGCACAATTGTCGGAGTATCTTCCGGAGGAAGATTATCCCGGCGTATTAGCGGCCAGCACCGCGTTGATTTTAAATTAACTAAAAAAGCCGAGTTTATCTCGGCTTTTTACTTGAGGAATGGTTTTATGATTAGCGCTAAATACAGAACCGTGGTATTCGCTTTTTTCATGGCATTATTTATGTCTGGTTTTATGTCATTGGTAATTTCAATTTTTAATGTTGGTTTAATTGATAACATAGTTTCTATTTGGTTAGCGGCGTGGGCTTTTGCATTTTGTGTCGCATTTCCTACCGTAATTCTTGTAGCGCCAGTTGTGCATAAGCTCACTACAAAGATTGTGCGCTCGTAACGAAGGGATTATTTTGTCTGTGTCTGATCGGATTAAAAAGCCTCTATACCTGCTTTGTTTTGTCCTGTGTATCACCCCTTTGATTGGTGGTGGTAGTGCCCTAATTTGTGGCGCGATGTTTGCAGTTTTGCTCGGTAATCCATTTGCAGAGCTATCCCAAAAGGCGAGTAAATGGATGCTCAAAGCCGCGGTGGTTGGCTTAGGTTTTGCTGTTGATTTTAATCAGGTGATTGAAGTTGGTCGCAGTTCGCTGGTACTGACCATAGTCAGTATTACAGCGATCATTGGTCTTGGTGAAATTTTAACGCAAGTCTTTAAATTAAATCGTAACACAGGTGTATTAATATCATTCGGTACGGCCATTTGTGGAGGCAGTGCGATTGCAGCAATGGCGCCTGTAATTAAAGCTAAAGATCACGAAGTAGCGGTTGCACTTGGTGTAGTGTTTTTATTAAACGGTGTCGGTTTGCTACTATTTCCAACCATTGGTCATTACTTTAGTTTAAGCCAACACCAATTTGGTTTATGGGCAGCGTTAGCTATTCATGATACAAGCAGTGTAGTAGGGGCGTCAGCAGCTTATGGAGCTGTGGCACTAAGTATTGCTACAACAGTTAAGCTCACACGTGCGATGTGGATCATTCCCTACACTACGATTGCAGGTGTCTTTTGGCGCTCAGAAGAAAAGGCCAGCATTCCTTTATTTATTGTTGGTTTTTTAGCTGCTGCATTGATCAATACGTATTTGCCTCAATTTACAGATCTCTGGCAGCTGATCAACACCGTAGCAAAGCAACTATTAGTAATGACTTTATTCTTAATTGGCAGTGGCTTATCACTGGCTGTATTAAAACAAGCAGGACTAAAGCCCTTTATAATGGCAATTATTTTATGGATAGTCGTAAGTAGTGTCATTTTGTTATTAATTTTAGATGGATATATCGTATGAAGAAGCAGTTTTCTATCGCCACATTAGCGTGCCTATTAATCAGTGGTTTTTCTAACTCAGCATTGGCCGCATCATCTTTACGTGTAGCCACGTTTAATGTGAGCATGGATGCAACAAATTATGCTGAAAATGATAAGGACGTTGATCCTAATGGCCTGGTAAATGCGTTACAAACAAATCATCCACAAATCAAAAATATTGCCGAGATCATTCAACGCATTCGCCCTGACATTTTATTATTAAATGAATTTGATTATGTCAGCAAAGCGCAAGGCATTGATTATTTTAAAACGCACTACCTTGCTAAAAGCCAAAATAAACAGCCCTCTATAGATTATCCGTACAGCTATGTTGGCCCAGTAAACACAGGTTTGAAAACGCCATTTGATCTAGATAATGACGGCCAAGCAACTGGTATTAAAGGGGATGCATTTGGTTTTGGCTTTTTTGAAGGCCATTATGGTATGGCCGTCTTATCTCGCTACCCAATTGATTTTGATAAAATTCGTACCTTACAAACCTTTAAATACAAAGATATGCCAAATGCTAAAATGCCAATTGATCCAACTACAGGTGAAAATTGGTATAACAACGAAGAATGGCAAGCTTTGAGACTCAGTTCAAAATCGTTTTGGGATATTCCGGTTACTGTAAAAGGTAAAATGCTGCACGTTATTGCATCGCACCCAACGCCTCCTGTATTTGATGGTGCTGAAGATAGAAACGGCTTACGTAATCATGATGAAGTACGTTTGATTAAAGATTATATCGCCAGCGCAGATTACCTCTATGACGATCATGGTGTCAAAGGCGGGTTAGCTGAAAAATCACGATTTGTTATAGTCGGAGATTTAAATGCGGCTCCTGAAGGAGATAAAAAACGCCCAGATACAACGGATCAACTTTTAAAAAATTCATTAATAAATAGTCAATTTACACCAACTAGTAAGGGCGCTAAAACCACTTACAGTGAAAAATATGCTGCGGCTTACACAGCTTACTGGCAAGCTCGTGCAGATTATGTTTTGCCTTCAACTTATGGCATTGAAGTCCATGACGGTGGGGTATTTTGGCCAACTAAAAGTAGCGAGTTGTACCGGTTAATTAAAGATCGTAATGCATCGTCAGATCATCGCATGGTGTGGTTAGATATTTCTATAAAGTAACTTGGTTATTAAACAGCAAAGTTTGGCTGTTTGTCTGAAATAATTGCTATTACATAGGCGCTTCTGCTTAAATTGGGGGAATTACAATAACCTTACAGAAGCCCTATGATTTTTAAATCTTCTACTCAAAAAACCTTAATTGCACTTGCCGTCGCGTCCAGCGTTATGTTGTCCGGTTGTCAATCAACCGCATCTACCCCTACAGAGCAACCACAATCAACTGTTGCCAGCGTTGTTGTAACACCTGCAGATACAGGTAGCAGCGCAATCACACTTGAGCAAGCAATGGCTCATCCTGATTGGTTAGGCCGCCAAGCAGAGCGTGCGTTTTGGGCTGCTGATTCAAAAACAGTTGTCTATGCGCAAAAACAACAAGGTAATGAGCTTCGAGACTTATTTTCACAAGCTGTTGATAGCCAAGCTGCAAGCCAAGTAGCGTTAAATAAGTTGCATACATTAGGGGCTGATGATGCTGTTTATTCAGCAGATCGTACACAGCAAGCCTATGTATTTGAAGGTAATGTATTTGTAAAGAACATCAATACAGGTGCAATTACACAAATTACTCACGACAGTGCTAAACAATCTAAACCACAATTTTTAACTGATGGTAATTTAGCTTATCGTCAAGCAAACACTTTTTATAAAGTAGATCTGGCAACGGGACTGCAAGCTGAGCTTGTAAATCTTCATTTGAGCGATGCACCAAAAGGAGTTACAGAGCCTGAAACTTACATCGCTAAAGAACAGCATAAACTGATTGATTACATTGCGCTGACCCATAAAAATAAAAAAGATAAACAAGCGCGCAAAGAGCAACTCAACCAGCAAAATAGTTCAATTGCCAATGCTCAGTTTTACTTAGGTAAAGGCAATGAGTTAGCCGATGTGCAGTTATCTCCAAATGGTAAAGCCTTAATTGCTGTTGTCACTGAAGCCAGACCTTGGCGAGATGAAGCCGACATCATGCCAAACTATATTGCTGATGATGCACGGGTAAAAGCTGAAAAAGTACGTCGTCGTGTTGCTGATGAAAAACCACAAACCTCGCAAGTTATCTACATAGATTTAACTGAGCAAACGCAAACAGCACTCGCATTTGATACCTTACCTGGTTTTGATGAAGATGTATTAGCGGCAGTTAAAAAAGAAAACTATGCCCGTGACGGCAAAACATATGAATCTAAAAAAGAACTTCGTGCTATCAACCTAATGATGGATTGGGGATGGGATCAAAGTGCTATCGTCTGGAACAAAGCCGGCACGCAAGTCGCGATTATGCTTGAAGCATGGGATAACAAAGACCGTTGGTTAGCTACTGTTGATACTAAAAATTCAAAACTTGTTTCACAACACCGTTTACACGATGATGCATGGGTTAACTATGCTTATAACGATTTTGGCTGGTTAAATAATTCAGATACCTTGTATTATTTATCTGAAGAAACTGGCTATAGCCACCTATATAAAAAACCACTCAATGGTAAAGCAACACAACTTACCAAAGGTCAGTTTGTCGTATCGAACCTCACACTAACAGATGACGACAGTGCAATTTATTACAAAGCCAATGTTGAGCATCCTGGTCTATATGAAATCTACCGCGTTGATCCACAAACGGCAAAATCAGAGCAAGTAACCAACTTAGACGGTATGACCGACTATAAATTAAGCCCTGATCAAAGCAAATTATTGTTAACACATTCCAAAATCATGGCTCCACCAGAGTTATATGTTGCTGATGCAAAAGCGAATACAACTGCAACGCAGCTAACTCATACAGTATCGAGTGAATTTTTAGCAAAACAATTAATTGCGCCTAAAATTGTTGCGGTACCGTCAAGTCATACTGAACAACCGGTATACGCTAAAGTATATTACCCAGCAGACTATGTAGAAGGTGAGAGCGGCAAAAACCGCAAAGCGATCATTTTTAACCATGGTGCAGGTTATCTACAAAACTCACACATGGGTTGGTCAGGTTACTTCCGCGAATTTATGTTTCATTCATTACTAGCCTCTGAAGGTTATGTAGTGATGGACATGGATTATCGTGCATCAAAAGGTTATGGACGTGATTGGCGTACGGCGATTTACCGTCAAATGGGTACCCCAGAAATTGAAGATTTAGCCGATGGTGTTAAATGGATGGCTGAAAATGCCAATGTTGATACCGGTGCTGTGGGTACATATGGCGGCTCTTATGGTGGCTTTATGACCTTTATGGCGTTATTTACTCAGCCTGATTTATTTCAAGCCGGGGCTGCACTTCGTCCAGTTACCGATTGGGCACACTATAATGGTCCATACACATCAAACATTTTAAATCACCCAGATGTTGATCCAATTGCGTATGAAAAAAGTTCGCCTATATATTATGCGCAGGGACTTAAAAACCGCTTATTGATCAACGCCCCTATGGTTGATAATAATGTGTTTTTCCAAGACTCAGTACGCTTAGTACAGCGTTTAATTGAGCTTGAAAAAGAAAACTTTGAAACGGCTATATTTCCAGTCGAACCACATGGTTTTGTACAGCCTTCTAGTTGGTTAGATGAATACCGTCGTATTCATAAACTATTTAAAGAAAGTTTATAAGCACTAAATTTTTAGACAACGCCAAGCTTATGCTTGGCGTTTTTTTATATAATTTATCAGCAGTGGCGTTGCGAGTACTATTCCGCCAATTGCACCTATTAAGTGAGCATCAACAGCAACCCGAGAGGCAATTAATTTACTCACTTCAGCACTGGGGCCATGAAATTGTTCATAAGTAATTTTAAGCCAAATACCGATAAACAATAAACCGCCGCTTTTCATGCCAACTTCAATATCTTTGATTGCCCCCCATACAATGACACCATGCAGTAGTGCACTCAATCCGGTGTAAATGTGAATGTCAGGACAAAAAAAGTAAACCCCAATACCGCACCAAGCAGCCAAAAATAAGGTGTGTAATGCATATTGCGTCGGTTTTGTATGCTCAGCATGTAACGCCCATATCAGTACGATACCGGCACAATTTAATGCTAAGTGCGCCCAGTTAGCATGCACATATTGGCTCGTGATCAAACGCCATACTTGGCCTTGGTCAATGAGCTGGCGATTAAACTCTAAAACATCATTTAAATTAAACGCTGCAAATAGGGCGCTTAATGCCATTAAACACAGCGGGGGTAAAATATATCGGGGTTGAAGTGGTAAATTGACCATTTTATTCTTATTTTTTACAGCAAAATTTTGCATATTGTGCCCGTTTAACTTTAAGATGCCAAACATCTCAATGCAATTAAGGTCTTTTTATGTTTTTACCTTTTAAAACCAGCGTCGTCTTTAGTTTAACTCTTTTTACTTTACCGGTTTTAGCCACTCAAACACCACGGGAAGTACGCGAGCCAGAAGCCGCCACTGGCCATCAACTTAAGCAACATGTCACCGGTCAGCAGTATATGGTTGCTGCGGCAAACCCCTATGCTGCTAAAGCTGGACAAACCATACTCGCTAAGGGCGGCAGTGCTGTTGATGCTGCCATTGCAACACAATTAGTGCTGACTTTGGTCGAGCCGCAATCATCCGGGATCGGTGGTGGTACTTTTATGCTGCATTTTGACAAAGGTCATAATAAGCTAACCAGCTTTGATGGCCGCGAAACAGCGCCAAGTAATGCTGACGAAACATTGTTTTTAGATGAAAAAGGTAACGCGGCACCTTGGATTGAAGCAGTGGTTGGCGGCCGTTCAGTGGGTGTACCTGGTTTATTGCATGCCTTCTCTAAAGCGCATCAACAATATGGCAAACTTGCATGGGCGGAACTGTTTAAACCGGCCATAGAACTTGCTGAACAAGGATTTGTAGTATCGCCGCGTTTACATGCTTTATTAGCCAAACAAATAAATCCTGGGGTGACAACACTTCCAGTGATCCGTGATTATTTTTTTCCAGATGGTAAACCGCTTGCTGTTGGTACTGTTAAAACGAACCAACCACTTGCTGAAGTTTACAAAAAAATCGCCAGTAAAGGCATTGATGCTTTTTATAAAGGCGATAACGCTAAGCAAATGGTTGCTGCGGTCACTCATTCTATTGTTGCGCCAGGCACTTTAGCATTAACCGATCTAGCTAATTATCAAAGTAAACAACGTGACGCAGTTTGCACCCCGTACCATAGCTATAAAGTATGTTCTATGGCACCACCGAGCAGTGGCGGAGTCGCGGTGTTACAAATTCTCGCTTTGCTTGAAGATAAGAACATGGGTCAATTTAAAGCTAATTCGGCACAAGCCCTGCATTATTTTAGCCAAGCATCGCGACTCGCTTTTGCGGATCGTAATGTGTATATGGGCGACCCCGATTTTGCAGATATTCCTACTAATGAGCTACTCGATAAACGCTATATCGAGCAACGGACAAAATTAATAAGTGAGCGAGACGAAAAAGCCTATGCAGGGCAGCCTCGTCCATTACTAAGTTACGCACAAGATGATGCGTATGAATTGCCATCTACTACCCATGTATCTATTGTCGACAGTGAAGGGAACGCGGTATCAATGACCAGCTCAATAGAAATGGCGTTTGGTTCAACGGTTATGGTGAACGGTTATATATTAAACAACCAATTAACCGACTTTGCCTTGTCGCCGCGCAAAAACGGCAAATTATTAGCCAACCGTGTTGAAGCAGGTAAACGTCCGCGCAGCTCAATGTCACCGGTGATGGTGTTTAATAACGATGGCAGTTTACGCTTAGTGGTCGGCTCACCTGGCGGTAGCCGAATTATCGACTATGTCGCGCAAGTGGTTATTGGCGTACTAGATTGGCAACTAACTGCTCAACAAGCCATTGACTTGCCAAGAATTACTAATCGTAATAATAATTACACTAGTATTGAAAAAGGCACCGCTATCGAGGCGATTATTCCTGATTTACAAAAGCGGGGTCATACAGTAAAAGTGGTCGATTTAAACTCTGGCTTGCATGCGGTTGAAGTCGTCAATGGCACTTTATTTGGTGCCGCAGATCCTCGCCGCGAAGGGATCGCTTTAAGTGAGCAAAGTATTGTTCTTAAAGAGCACGAAATGCCAGTGAATAAGCCTTAATTGACATCGTGATTTAATGTACAATCTACTTTTACGTGTGTGTTAAGCACACACGTCTTATTTTCTCCTAATGGTCTGACAAGATTGAATATCATTGCTTTTTAATATTCAACAGTAATAATGACAGATCGTAACTTAAAGACTTCGTTAAGCTTGGACTTATGACTACAAATACTGACCCAAATTATCTTTATATTCATCACTCAGGCCCTGGTCTGATCGAAACGCCACTCTTAAATAAAGGCAGTGCATTTACTCAAAAAGAGCGTGAAAGTTTCAACCTTGCGGGATTACTGCCTCCACGCTATGAAACGATTGAAGAGCAGGTTGAACGTTGTTATCAACAATATTCAAGTTTTAAAGACAACCTAAATAAACACATTTATTTACGCGCCATCCAAGATAACAACGAAACACTTTACTACCGTTTAGTGCGTGACCATCTTGAAGAAATGTTGCCTATTATTTACACCCCAACGGTGGGTGATGCCTGTGAAAAATTCTCAGATATTTATCGTAGCGCGCGCGGTTTATTTATCTCTTATGAAGATCGTTATCAAATCGATGATATTTTACGTAATGCGACCAAAGGCAAAGTAAAAGTTATCGTTGTTACCGATGGTGAACGTATTCTTGGTTTAGGCGACCAAGGTATTGGTGGCATGGGTATTCCAATTGGTAAACTATCACTTTATACCGCCTGTGGTGGCATAAGCCCAGCCTATACGCTACCGGTTATGCTTGATGTAGGAACGAATAACGAAAAGTTATTAAACGATCCTATGTATATGGGTGCTCGCCATAAACGTATTGCACAAGATGAATACGATGAATTTTTAGATCTATTTATTAAAGCCGTTAAGCGTCGTTGGCCAAATGTGTTATTACAATTTGAAGACTTTGCACAGCCTAATGCGATGCCTTTATTAAAACGCTACCGTGATGAAATTTGCAGTTTTAATGATGATATTCAAGGCACAGCAGCGGTTACAGTTGGTTCGTTGCTTGCTGCATGTCGTGTGAAGAATGAACAATTATCAGAACAAAAAGTAGTGTTTGTAGGCGCAGGCTCCGCAGGTTGTGGTATTGCCGAGCAAATCATTACGCAAATGGTGTCGGAAGGTATTTCTGACGAACAAGCTCGCAGCCAAGTTTTCATGGTTGATCGTTTTGGTTTGTTAACACAAGGTATGGAAGGACTGCGCGACTTCCAGCAAGCACTTGCTCAACCTACAGATAAATTAGCTGATTGGACATACAGCGGTGAATACGCCTCATTGCTAGATGTGATGCACTGCACAGCTCCTGATATTCTCATTGGTGTATCAGGGCAACCTGGTTTATTTACTGAGCAAGTCATTCGCGCCATGCATCATGGATGCGAACAGCCTGTTATTTTCCCGTTAAGTAATCCATCTAAGCAAGTTGAAGCACTACCTGAAGATGTGATCAATTGGACACAAGGCAAAGCGATTGTTGCAACTGGCAGCCCATTTGCACCGGTTGTTTATGACGGTGAAACATTTGTAATTCCACAGTGTAATAACAGCTATATTTTCCCTGGTATTGGTTTAGGTGTTATTGCGGCGAAAGCCACCCGTATTACTGATGCAATGCTCATGGTGTCGAGTGAAATATTAGCAGAATCATCACCTCGGGCTAATACCGGTAAAGGGAGTTTATTACCTGCACTAACAGAAATTGAAACACTGAGTAAACGTATTGCTTTTGGGGTGGCTAAAAAAGCCATCGAAGAGGGGGCAGCGCTTGAGATCAGCGATGATATGTTATGGGCGGCAATTGACAGAAATTACTGGTTACCAAAATACCGTAATTACAAACGTTGTAGTATCTAAGCGGTCACTGCTGATTAACTAGTAAATTATCTAGAAACAGGCTTCGGCCTGTTTTTTTATGCTTGTTCATTTTAAATTAACCGCGTACGGTATCTAATAACGTTATTAAAACTATTAAGGATATGTATGCGTTATTTACCATTATTAGCCGCGACTCTAAGTTTCAATGTATTTGCAGCCAGTACACCAGATGCCCCACACATTTATATTCAAGGCCAAGCGCAAATCTCCACTATTGCCGATAATGTAAAGTTAGGCGTTGCCATTGTTGAAGTTGATAAGGACTTGATGAGCGCTAAACAAAAAGCTGATCAAACTATGTCTAAAGCGATTAAATTAGCAAAGCAGCAGGGGATTGATGAAAAAAGTATTTATGGTTCACAGATCTCAATTAACCGAGAAAATCAATATAACCGTGAAACAGGTAAACAAGACTTTATTGGTTACCGAGTTAGTCGCACACTTTCACTCACACTGACGGATGTAACAAAATATCCATTACTGCTGCAAAGTTTAGTGAACGCAGGCATTAATGAAATAAATCAAACTGAGTTCACATCGAGTCGTTACGATTCATTGCAAAAGAAAGTGCAAAAAATGGCAATTGCAGATGCAAAATCAGCGGCAAAAGAATTTGCAGCTGAATACGACGTAGAACTCAAAGGTTTGTATAGTGCTTCAAATGCCCCTATGAACGTATCAGCTCAACCTTACATGCGTGCTGAAAAAACCATGCTGTCAGACAGTAATTCAGGTAATTTCGTCCCTGATGCCTATCATGCTGGCGAAATCACAATCTCAGCAGACAGCTATGCAATTTATCTAATTAAAAATTAACACTCAACTCATTGGTGGCGAAATTTCGCCACCAATTTATCTCCCATTTCAGGGGAGATCCTCGCGATAGCATTAAGCATATTAATTATTTGCTCGCGATCATACTGATTACTAATATTTTCATTTACATCATCGATAATAGCATCTAAATAAGTAAATAGACTCTGCGCTGCTTTACTGTTCTGGTGGGTTCTGAACAAAATGTTTTTGAACGCTTCGAGTACATTATTCATCACATAACCATCACTTTTTGCATAGTTGCGGATTGGCGTGAAGTTATCATGCAATAATTCATCAAATGATGTTTCATGGAAATATAACAGTGGCTGTTTATCATCACTATGTTTTAAAGAGTAATTAACGTTATAAATGCTTAATCGATCAATGAGTAAAATACTGAGCATATCGATCGCCTTTACCGCAGTACCTGGATCGTTAATACCCGGGCTCATCGCTTTCACTGCAATCTCTGAAATCTGTGTCATTCCAAACCTATAATTGTCACTTACATATTCTTCGATATAAAAAATAAAGCAATTAAGTAGATCTTCAAGGAGTTGCTCGTTATCAGATAAATCATGATTACATTTTAAAAACGGATAGCCTTCAACAGTAAAAAAACCCTGCTTAACTACAACATAAATTTTTATATCATGTTGTTGGCAAAGGGCACATAGTTTATCGCTATTCACGCCTTTAAAGTAACCTTCTGTTTTACTTGAAATACTCGACCAATCGTCAAAGTTAGGAAATACATCGATAGGGTTATCTTTTTGCATGCTAATAATCGATTTCAATTCATTTTTAGTATTCTTATATAAGTCGTTTAATACGTTATCGACTTGAATAGCCCTTGAAATTGAATGGATGAAAAATACAAAAAAGCCTAACGATATCAGGCCAAAAACAAGTGAAAAAAGTATGCCCAATGAAGGAATTCCTATTTCACCATTATCCATAGTACGGATGTTGATCAGCATAACGATTGAAAAAATAATACTGCCGAGATAAAACCCCAAAACAAGTTGATGTGATTTCCGCGTTATAAGCCCCGGTAATACTCTTGGTGATAGACTTGCGCTGGCACTATTTAGTACCACCATAACCATAGAAAAACTAAAAACAGTTAGCGAAATAATACTACCCGTTAATGTACTTAGAATCGTTCGTGCATTTTCTTCGCTATCAACCAATAGTACCTCAAGCAGCGACTTAAGCTCCATAACAAAAGAGGTGTACTCTGTTGTGGTAACAAGTACTGCAAACAATAAAAATATCACCGATAATAACGATGGATAGAAACCAATACTACTGACTAATTCTCGGTAATTATCGGCAAATTTTCGCGGAGTAAACATATATGAACCCTAAGATGACTTAGTTGTTGCACCAACAACAGCTAGTTTATGCAGTAAGCTTAACAACAAACTTTGTTGCAGGTCTAATTATTAATAGTAACAGTGCCAATAGGAACGTATTTTTTGTCCGCTGCAGGTTTAAAATCTATAATATATGGGCTTCTAATCGCGGGCGGTAAGATGTTGTTACTTTATTTATATTTCATCATGATTAATCGGATAAATAGTAAACGCCATTGATACTGTACTGGTTGATTATCATTTGTTATTTAAATAACAATAGTTGTATAGTACTACCAATAATTAGGGAGACTTGGTAATACACAAGTTTTTATAAACACTTAGATAAAAATTAGGTTTATTGTGATTGTATCTTTATATGCTGCTTTATTAGCACTTTTTTATATTTATTTAACGATGAACGTAGTTAAAGTTCGTCGAGCTGAACGAATTTCACTTGGTGATGGTGGTAATCAACAACTGCAATGCGCCATGCGCGCGCATGGTAATTTTATTGAGTATGTTCCTCTTGCAATTATTTTATTGTTTTTAGTCGAGTATCAAGGTTTAGCCAGTCATTATTGCCACGCATTTGGGGCAGCATTACTGATAGGGCGCGTATTTCATAATTTGGGTATTGTCGATAAAAATCTCCGCTATCGCCAAATTGGCGCGCTAACAACCTTCTTAATAATAGTGTTAAATGCGTTTATCTTATTACTTACACGCCTTTATTAAATGTCAGAGAGAATCTTTATAATTGGCCTACCTCGTACGGGCACAACCAGTGTATGCCATGCATTTTTACAACTTGGTTTTAGTTGTGCCCATACAGCCTATACCAAGCAATGTTTTAACCAAGCGCAAGTGATCGCTGACACCCCAATTTTTAATGATTACGAATATTTAGATTCACTTTATCCAGGTGCTAAATTTATCTATTTAGAGCGAGAAGCAGATAAATGGCTGCCTTCAATTCGCCAATTATTACTGAGAATGCACACCAACTTGATGCGAGCGGATGGGGGGTTCAACCCTCATATTAAGCGTTGTTATCTGCATACCTTTGGCCGTTTTTCTGTTGATGAGTTACACAGTGATGCCTATTTGCAACAATGCTATGAGCAACACAAAAGTGCTGCGCATAACTATTTTGCTAAGCGAACAGCTGACTTTTTATCAATAGATATCGCCCATCCAAACAGTTTTAATCAGCTTTGTGATTTTTTGCAATTACAAACTGAACTGACAGAGTTTGAAAAAATGAATATTGGTGGCAAAGTAACAGCTTGGAATGCAGTAAAACATCCACTAAAAGTTGCTTCAACAGCAAATGGTAAAATCGATAAATATCTATACCCATCGTCTTGATAGGAAGTAACTACTCAAGGTGATTAAAAATTATTGCTGTAACAAGATTTTGTAGTTCAATTGCGTTAAAATCTCGCCATTAGTTTTTAGGTAAAATATTTATGTTCGAATTAAAATACCACACTCCATTTGCATGGACCGAAGCTGTGATGGCAGACTTTGACACCTTTTTACAAGATCATGCCGCTGCAGAAAAAAAAGCATCCGGTATGGCTATGTCGATGTTGTCGCATTATCCAGATCGCCGCAAGCTTGTAAAAGCAATGACAGATTTAGCACTGGAAGAAATGATCCACTTTAAACAAGTATTAAAGCTACTGCTTGATCGTGATGTTAACTTAGGCAACGACCAAAAAGATCCCTACGTGAAACAAATTCGCGCGATTTTTAGAAATGGCCGCGACGAGTTCTTAATGGATAGATTATTAGTCGGTGCCGTAATTGAGGCGAGGGGACACGAGCGTTTCTCTTTAGTTGCACAAGCATTACCAATCGGCAAAGAAAAAGATTTTTATGTGGCAATAGCTAAATCGGAAGAAAAACATAAGAACTTATTTGTCGAGCTGGCTTATGAATATTTTGATAAAAATGAGGTCGATGCACGATTAGAAGAAATTCTTATCGCTGAAGCTGAAATATGTAAAAACATTCCATTTACTGCAGCGCTGCATTAAACATATGGGCACTAGCTGGTAATTTTATTTATCTAGTGCCTAACTGTAAGTTACTAATTTATCAACGTTTTAAAATTTTTGATTAATTCACTTAACTCAACAATTGTAGGGCTCCCGCCTAAGTAATTGGTATCAATATGGTACGTATTTTCGATCCAATATGGCTTAGCGGTTGCGTTATGTCCATGAATAGAGAACAGCACGCCAAGGTTTTGAACCAGTTTTTTACTCTGCGTTATTTGTCTATCCCATAATAAGTCACTGATCAGTTGAGCATTTACTTTCATAGGTTGCTGCCAATCCCAACATGTAGCTAAAGTATGCGACAAACCAATTTTTTCGCCTTGGTAGTTCAATAAAATTGATAGTGGGCATGATATTAATTTATTACAGGCATTTAGTAGGCTATTTTTATCACTATGTTTGTGCCATAGACCGCCATTTTTTATCCATAAGTCATACGCTTGTTGATCTTTAGCAAGTGCCTCGAGCATCATATGCTCATGGTTACCCAAGACCATATAGACACCCAACTGTGAAAAGGTATCTAACAACTTTAAACTATCATTGCCACGGTCGATAACATCACCTAATGAAATTAGTACATCAGCGTGCGGATCAAAACTTACTGAATGGATGGCTTGTAGAAATTTATTATAATCAGCATCTAAATCACCAATCACAAACACACGTTTATCAGCCGGAATATCAATAACTTTATTAGGGGACGCATACCGTATTTTATTCGTGCTAATTCCCATCAAAACAAATTACTCCTGTGATTTTACTAATTCTTCATACGCTAACATTGTAGCTATGTAAGCTAAAACAATTTATAAATAAGCGAAGTGTTTACTGGTCATAAATAATCAAGCCGTAGTTCACGCTTAAAAAGTCGCTACCAGATAGTCAGCAATAAAAAACGCATCTTACGCTAGGGCACTTGCCTGTGAATATACTAAACGAGCTGTCACGTACAATTGAGCAAATACACGAACGAATGATCGTAGAGCTAGGACCATAGTTCAACCATATAGTTGTGTGTAAATGAGCAATGCTCAAAGTCAGCTAATATAAAACAGATTTAAAGTGCGCTTAGAATCAAAGTTAAACGACCAGCCTTAACAATTAGTTATGTGTGAGTTAGGTATTTGAAATTGATGTAACTGATTTAATCTAAATTTGCATGCAAGTAGGGAAAATAGCGTTTATTTATCACGGTAATTAGGTTGTTACTTATAAAACTCACTCTATTTAACATAATATAAATTATAGGTTATTAATTATCTAAGCTGGGGTGTGTTTATATGGGCGTTAAGTCCAATACTAGACGGTATCGGACTTAGTGGTGGTTTATTTCAATAATACAGTTTAATTCGAGTATCTTTCTTGAGCTTCATTATCGCTTAGCATAGTATTAAAAATACAATTTAAGCTGTATCACAAGAAGTAAACAATATGGAATTTGTGCGCCCGTTAGAACCAATCCTAATAATTGATGATGTTCAAGATATACGTGACTACTTAAATCAGATCTTAACTGAGTTAGGTTTTGAAGATATTCTTGAAAGCAGAGATTTTGAATCGGCTAAAACGTTGATTGATGAAAAATCCCCGAATGTTATCTTTCTCGATATTGAACTGCCCGATACCGATGGTACAGAAATTCTTGAATACTTAAATGACAATTACCCACATACACATGTTGTCATGTGCTCTGGCCATAACAGCCTCGAAAATGTTCAAAATACTTGGGAACTAGGTGCTAAAGGTTTTATTGCAAAACCATTTAATGCTAAAAAAGTTGATACGGTCATGAAACGCCTCGAACTCATTTAATGTAATTTATCAACCTACAAGGTTACTATGAAACAGTCCGTACAAGCGATCATTGATGATTTATCTCAGGTTATTTTTGGCAAACAGCAACAAATAAAACTCGCGTTAACCTGCTTATTTAGCCAAGGTCATTTATTAATTGAAGATTTGCCAGGTATGGGTAAAACCACTTTATCGCATGCACTTGCTGCGGTATTAGGTTTATCATATCAACGAGTGCAATTTACCAGTGATTTATTACCCTCAGACATACTGGGCTCAAGTATTTTTAATGCCAATGAGCATAAATTTACTTTTCATAAAGGGCCTATCTTCAGTCAAGTTGTTTTAGCGGACGAAATAAATCGCGCAGGTCCAAAAACACAAAGCGCTTTATTAGAGGCAATGGAAGAAAACCAAGTTACTATGGATGGTGATAAACATGCCCTACCAACACCATTTTTTGTTATAGCAACTCAAAACCCTTTATATCAATCAGGTACTTATCCTTTACCTGAATCTCAATTAGACCGTTTTTTTATGCGTATTAGTTTGGGTTTTCCACCTAAAGAAGCTGAACGTAAACTCATTTTAGGCCAACATAATCGTGATTATGCACACTTACCTGTACGTATCGATACACAACAATTAATTGAAATACAAAATAAAGTAAGTGCTGTTATGTTAAGTGAACCGGTTGTTGATTATATTTTGGCGCTTGTATCTGCTACCCGAAATAACAGCCAATTTGCTAATGCGTTATCTCCACGGGCCAGTATTGCAGTTGGCAAAGCCGCGAAAGCATGGGCGTTTATTGATGGTCGTGACTTTGTTACCCCTGATGATGTGCAAACTATTTTTGCTAGTGTTAGCGAACATCGTTTAGGTCTGCAGCATGATGTTAGCTCACAACAGATCAAACAATTAATAAATACTGTTGATGTGCCACTTTAAGGTATGAACAATAAAACAGGAAAGCGCCCTACTTTTTGGTTTCAGTTTAAAGCTAAGGTTTTCAAGCTATTACTAAGAAATAAACATAATACCGAACATCTTACCTTAACGCATAACACAATATATGTTTTGCCATCAAAATTGGGCGTGAGCTTTTTAGTGGTTACTATGCTTAATTTTATATTAGGCATTAATTATCAGAATAATCTGATTTTAGCGATGGCTTATTTAATGCTTGTCGTAATGATATTTTCGCTACTTATGGGTTATAGCAATCTTAAAGGATTAAAAATTGATTATAAAAATCATATAGCTAGCTATGCTCCCTGCTCTGCATTATTAGAGCTGCAACTAAAAACCGAAAAAAAATGTCAATCATTGCAGTTTATTTATGAAAATAAAACCCTCACAACCGTTGATGAAATAACCAGTCAAAAGCAAATAGTTAATTTAGATTTAGGATTAAAAGAACGTGGTGAATACCCCTTGCGCCGATTAAAAATAATCAGCAAGTACCCGTTTGGATTAGTATCAGTATGGAGCTACATGCAATTAGCACATACGGTATTTGTCTACCCGCAACAACTCAAACCATTGCATGAAGCTAGTTTGCAAAATAACCACAACACTGATGATGGCCTGCATAAAAACAGCCATGGTAGTGATGAATTTGATGGTTTAAATATTCATCAAACTGGTATGAATATGAAACGAATATCATGGAAACATTACGCAAAAACTCAGCAATTAATGGTAAAAGAGTTTGTAAATTATTCAGCCCAAAGTGTTGTTTTTGATTTTAATCAGTTACAAGGAAATACCGAATCCCGCCTACAACAATTAAGCTATTTAGTAACTCAGGCTTACTCACAAGGCGTTAGTTATGGCCTGCAATTAGAAGCAGGACTATACGCGATCAGTGATACCAAAGAACATTGTAAACAGTGTTTAGAAGCACTAAGCCGTTTTGCAAAGGATGAAAATGAAAGTCACTGATAATTTAACCGCGATCAATTTGTCGTTATCTATTGTTTATATTTTAGTGCTGAGTTTTATTTTTACTGAGTTACCTCCTCTATTTAATACATTATTAGCTAGTTTGTGTATTTGGAATCTAGCCGTTACCTTATTGAAAAGAAATAAACCCACTGCCATATTAGCAAATACTTTGGCCGGTTTGAGTCTATTGATCTTGTTTTATGACGTAGGTTTTAGCGATACGGTGACTTTATTTGTTGCGATGCTGATCCTCTCTAGCTTATTTAAATTACTGCAAGCCAATACAAAAAAGCATTATCAAACTATCATTTTGTTAAGTTTTTTTAGTCTCTCAACAGTATATCTATTTTCTCAGAGCTTATTTGCTACGCTAGTAATTAGCATGCTATATATTTTAAATTTTGCGCTTTTAGCGCTGATTGAATCTAAACATAGTTTAAAAATTGCAGCTAAAGACAGCTGCAAACTTTTGTTGCTAGCACTACCTTTAGCGATATTTTTATTATTATTGTTACCGAAACTTCCCGCATTTTGGCAATTACCGGGGCCAAAACTCGCTAAAACCGGTTTGTCAGAAAGTGTTGATCCATTTGATATAGCCAAACTGTCTAATTCAGATGAGTTAGTATTTCGAGCTAAATTTGATCAGCAAAAGCCATCTACCCCCTATTACTGGCGAGCGATTATACATGATGAGTTTGATGGTAAACGCTGGTTAATATCGGACATTTTAAAAAGCCAGCAAGTAATTGACCAAATCACCTCAGCTGAACGTGGTGAACCATTATATAGTTATCAAATTTTTGCAGAGCCTGGCGCTAAGCCTTGGCTTTATGGTTTACAGTTTGCCGACTCGGCCCATCAAGATGTAAAAACAACCAGCAATGGATTACTACTGCGGAAACGTTTTTTAGCTAATAGTATCAGCTATACAGCCCAGAGTTATGCTTTTAGCTTGGCTGAACTCTCTCGCTCTGCACACTATCAAAACGTGCAGCTTAGTTTATTAGCTAAAGAGACTAATTTACAGTCGCAGTCTTTAGCTAAACGTCTGTATGAACTACATAATAACGATGATCAGGCTTTTTATTTAGCACTGTATGACTACTTTGCCAATAATAACTTTAGCTATACCTTAACGCCGGATCCAATTACCGGTAACAACACCCTTGACCAGTTTTTATTTGCTAATAAACGTGGTTTTTGTGGCCATTATGCCAGCACGGCTGCATTTATGTTTAGAAGTGTTGGTATTCCTGCCCGCGTTGTTTCGGGGTACTTAGGTGGTGAGTATAATCAACAAAATAGTTATATGAGCATCTATCAATATGATGCCCATGCATGGGTTGAAGTATTTATAAAAAATAAAGGTTGGCAAATTTTTGATGCAACTGCGGTTGTTTCACCTGAACGATTAAACGGATCTTTATCACAGCACTTGCAGCTTAATAGCGAATTTACTAGCAACTTGAGTTTTGGCTTATTACGATTGAGTAATATTGCTGATATTAACTGGTTAAGGCTTAAGCTTGAAAATCTTGATTACCAATGGACAAATTGGGTGTTAGGTTTTGACCAGCAAAAGCAATCTTCCCTGCTAAAAGAATTATTCGGTAATAAACAGCTTTGGCAAATTTCACTGATCGTGATAGCAACCGTATGTTTAGCCTTTATTTGTTACTTTGTGTATTTGTCTTGGCCTAAAAAGCCAGAATCGCCAGCGCATTCACTCGCAAAAGACTACCTTACTGTTGTGCGTTGGTGTAATAAGCAAGGTATTTCTGCACCGTCAAATCAAACGCCGCTGCAATTTTTAGCATATGCAGCTCAACAGCTGCCTAACAAGCGGACATATATCATGCAATTTGCGCAATTATACTCCGATGTGCGTTATCGCCAGCTAATATTTAGCGCTTATCGTAAAAAACACAGTAAAAATCTGGTAAAATTAATTAAAACAACAACTAAGAGAACTCTATGAATGCAGTCGTGATTGGCGTTATTTTAATGCTTGGCCTTACTTTAGCCCGCGTTAATGTAATTGTTGCTATGACTTTAAGTGCTTTAGTCGCCGGTTTAACCGCCGGACTTAGCTTAAACGATACCCTAAACGCATTTAACGCAGGCCTCTCTGGCGGAGCTGAGATCGCTCTAAGCTATGCAATGCTAGGCGCATTCGCTGTTGCGATTTCAAAATCAGGCTTAACGCGCATTTTAGCTGCAAAACTACTCGCTAAAGTAAATAACAATAGTAGTAATAGCGAAACGAATTTAAGCTATTTTATTTTACTGATAATTTTAGTGTGTGCAATTTCATCGCAGAACCTAGTCCCAGTTCATATAGCTTTTATACCAATTTTGATACCCCCGCTACTGGTTATATTTAATAAACTAAGGTTAGATCGACGTGCTATTGCCTGTATTTTAACGTTTGGTCTAGCAACCTCATATATGGTTTTACCCTATGGCTTTGGTGGAATTTATTTATACTCGATTTTACATAAAAACTTAGTGGAAAATGGCTTAGATATCATTAATACCCAAGTACCTATGGCGATGATCATTCCTGCCTGTGGCATGTTAGTTGGGTTAATTGTAGCTGTGTTTATCAGTTATAGAAAACGTCGGGATTATCAGCATGATGAACATCAAGAGCACGCAACTAATGTGGTTGTAGAACAACCTAAAAAAGTATTGTTAGTCGGTATTACAGCGGTATTAGCCTCTTTAGCAGCACAAAATGTCAGTGGTTCAATGATTTTAGGTGGCTTAGTTGGGGTGATGATTTTTAGTTTGTTTGGCGTAGTTAAGTGGGAGCAAAATAGCGACGTATTTAGCAAAGGCGTAGCAATGATGGCAATGATTGGATTTATCATGATCTCAGCTCAAGGGTTTGCCTCTGTAATGAAAGCGACAGGCGATGTGACTAGCTTAGTACAAAGCGCCGCATTGATTATTGATGGCAACAAACCTTTGGCAGCTGCACTAATTTTATTAGTTGGTTTAATGATCACCATGGGGATTGGCAGCTCATTTTCCACAGTTCCAATAATAGCAACCTTGTTTGTGCCACTGTGCTTAGAGCTTAACTTTTCAATGATGGCAACCGCAGCTTTAGTGGGAACCGCAGGTGCTTTAGGCGATGCTGGTTCCCCTGCTTCCGATTCAACCTTAGGACCAACTTCCGGCTTAAACGCTGACGGTCAGCATGATCATATCTGGGATTCAGTTGTGCCTACTTTTATCCACTTTAATATTCCATTGCTAATATTTGGCTGGATAGCTGCTATGGTGCTTTAATACCTTGAATGTGAGTAACCAAGTAGAGAATAGATTAAGACCCCTACTTGGTTACTCAATTATTGTTTTAACGCAGATGCTAAAGATATATAACAGTGCAACATAGTATGATGTGTTCTTTTTATATAGCAAAGAAAGCACCATAAAAGTGCTTTCTTAACTTAACAACTCGGTTTAAAAACCATAAATCATCTTATCGCATACAACAGGCGTAGGTCTGTGATTGTCATCGACCGCAACGAATGTAAAACTCCCAGTAATTGCCGAGTGTTTATCATCCCTGTGCATTGTTTCTAAGAATATTTCAACGTCTACTCTTAAACTTGTATTGCCTACATGCACAACTTTTGAGATCAATTCAGCGAAGGTTCCAGCTGGAATAGCTTCTTTAAAATCAACTCTATCTGATGAAATGGTTACCAATGGTTTACGGCAAAAGCGCGTTGCAGCAATAAATGCAACTTCGTCCATCCATGCCAATGCATCACCACCAAACAAGGTATTGTGGTGATTAGTGCGCCCAGGAAATACTGTTTTTGTGACCGAAGTCGTTGAGTCTTTAATACGCTGAGCAATTATTTCTTCACGGTTTACTTGAGTTGTCATGTTCTCTACTTTTGGTTTGCTAATTTATCTAACATCATAAGTGCAGGATCAAGGCGTTCGCCTTTCCAATTAAAACGCCAATCCAGATGAGGGCCAGTTACACGACCAGTCGCACCAATTTCAGCTATTTTATCACCGCGTTTAATGGTATCCCCTACTTTTACATCAAGCTTACTTAAGTGTATGTAGGTAGACGTGACACTGTGGCCATGATCTAAAATTAAAGTTCCACCAGAGTAATAAAGGTCGTTATCAGCAAAAACAACGGTACCACTGACAGGCGCATAAACAGGACTGCCTGTCTTGTTGGCTATATCTAAACCAAAATGTGGCCGACGAGGCTCACCATTAAAATAGCGTTGGCTACCATACACACCCGAAATACGCCCTTGTGCAGGTTTGTAAACTGGATCTAAAAAGTACCTAAGCTCAGAGTCAACTTTTCGGGCATTTCTTACTGCCACAGCTTCGCGGCTGATACGGTCACTTACCGCTTTTGGCGGTGACACATATTTACTTGCCACTCCAGTAATTTTATCAATTTTATAATCACGTTTAGTGATCTCAATCGCTTGCTGATGTTTGACACCGTCTGCATCAACCCAGGCTAATTGATGGGTTAATTCAGCATCACGGCCAAAGCCAAATACAAACTCACCTTGTGCGGTGGTTTTTAATGCTTGGCCATTAAAAATAACTGACTTAACCCCATCAATTTGACCAGTCACTAACCCGCCTTGGGTTAAGTGACCTTTTAGCTCCACTGCATCAGCAAAAAAGCTCACAGTAGCAAATAACGAAACGGCTAATAATTTACGCATAACAAATGGACCCTTTGGCCACACCTTCGTATGCTGTGACTTTTACGTCATTGTCAGGATGCTGAGCTTTAACTTGCTCAGCAAGGTAACCTGCAATACATTCAACCGTAGTATCAATGGGTAAAATATCACACCGTTCTTTACTTATTGCCATTTCAAAATAGCCTTGTGCGGCGGTATAGGCAAAACAGAGGTCATTTTCTTTGGCGCTGATGTGCTGTAGCTGCGGCGCTTGAATTTGATCTTCTGCTGTAGCTAAATAAATATCTTGCCATTTATCAGCCCATTGCTTTTGTAATCGTGGCATTGCCATTCCATCAAGGGCAATACCAATTTGCGAACGGTGACCATGAATAATACGCTGGCAATTACCGTCGTGCTTTTTAAGGCCATGACTATAGTGATAATAAAAGCTCTTACTATGCTCTGGCTTTAACTCAATTTCGATTTTATCGATATTGCTTGGTAACTGCGGCATGATTGTAGCAATTAAAAATTCAATAACTGACTGCTCATTAATAACATCAGCATCAATTAAACAAAACGCTTGGTTTGGCGCGCTCATTGCTAAGTGGTGATCATCACCAAAAGTACAATCAAGTGTTGTGTAGTCACCATGGTTTTCAACTTGGCCGTTAATTTGGTTGCCAATGGCCAGCTTGTGATCAATACATTGGTCGATAATGCCTTTGATTTGCTTTTTAACTAAGCCAAAATCAAGCACCATAGACTCTTCATTTAACTTGCCATGCAAGGTTAAATCAACAATCCAGCTCTCGCCAACTGCGCCTCGTTTATTACACAAGTAAGAAAAATCAATTACGGTAAGTGCGTTAACAAAAAGGATCATAAACTTCCTTTATACTGGTTAAAAAATCACGGTAATTATAATGATTTTTGCTAGTAATTGCGCGATTTAATCGTGTAATTAGCATGTTCTTCACCTAAGCGGTGGTATTTCGTGCAAATAAATTATTTTTTTAACTGCTCCGAGTTGTTTAGCGTACAAGTGTACGCTAAAGTACGTGGCAATTTCTAAGCGATGAAAAATGTTATGGAACCTAAAAATAGTTATACAAAAGAAGATTTGATCCTATGTGGTCAAGGTGAAATGTTTGGAGAAGGCAATTGTCGTCTACCAAGTGACAACATGTTAATGATGGACCGTATCGTCTCAATCACTGATGACGGTGGAGAGCATGGTAAGGGTGAAATCGTTGCTGAGCTTGATATTAACCCTGATCTTTGGTTTTTTGCTTGTCACTTTAAAGGTGATCCAGTCATGCCAGGTTGTCTTGGTTTAGATGCAATGTGGCAACTGGTTGGCTTTTTCCTTGGTTGGTCTGGTGGTCCTGGTCTTGGCCGTGCGCTAGGTGTAGGTGAAGTTAAATTTACTGGGCAAATTTTACCAACAGCAAAAAAAGTGACCTACCGTTTGACCATGAAGCGCGTTATTAAACGTAAATTATTCATGGGGATGGCTGATGGTACTGTTGAAGTAGATGGCCGCGTTATCTACGAAGCAAAAGATTTAAAAGTTGGTTTATTCCAAGATACTAGCGCGTTTTAATTTTGTAATTAAAACCCAGCTACAAAAACGCCGCTGTTTCATAAACAGCGGCGTTTTTGCTTTAATTCAATACTTAAAAATTAGGTTTTATACATATTGCGATTTTCTATCGCTTCGCGCCAACCGCCTAACCACTCTGATTTTGGGTCTATTTGTTGATAAGGGCATAGGTCTTTTGAACGGCCCGCGAGGCCTGCTTTAAAGCCTTGAGAATGAGCTCTTTCTAACCGATCTCTTTTCTGTCTCTTCATAGGTAAATCCTCACCTTTTATATTTATATATTTGTAGTGTTCGTGACATCTACATTTAATGAATAGTTAATAAAACTGTTAAATTCAAATCACAAAAGCAATTAAATAAATTGACTTTAACTAAGCTGCTGATGCAAAAATGAATTAACATATAAAAAAGTAAAGTGGTCGTACCATCTTCTGTGCGACCCATATATGTACAAAAAATTACGACTATCTAATCACTAACACGCAGTTTCCTGCTCTAATTGTGACTGCGGTTTATGGGTGAAGTTCCTATAAAAAATGTAATTATGACAAATTTATTTCAACTCATTAATAGTAAAGAAGTTTAATTTTTGAACTTATTTCAGACCACTTTACTGCGGCTTATTCACACTTAATTAGCCCACATTTCACGTACATTTTTAAATTGTTTAATAATTAATCCTTGCAACTATACCCAAACCACCTCAATATACAGAATTCAGCGTTTCACAGGGGCTTAGTATCAAGGCGTTACTTTGCAACAATGGCAGCCCCTTTTAAGAAGTAACAACGCTGAGAGTAAGTGCCTGTGAAACGCCCAACGGGTTGGTTTAAAAGCGATTTATACTGCGTTATTGATTTTAACAATAGAACCACTATTACTTGCAATCAATGCCTTGCCTAAATCGCTTTTAATTCCAACTGAAACTCGCATCTTGAGGTGGTTTGGGTATATTAATACGATCGGTCTAATATGTGTTTATGCTAAAAAACAGTCAAAATCCACCACGACGTGGTCGCCCACCAAAAGTTGCCCGCAGTAATGCCGACACCAAAGCGTTACTTATTACTACGGGGGTAGAAACACTAACCGAGTTTGGCTTCAGTGCCACAGGACTTGATACTATTTTAAAAAAAGTAGGTGTTCCAAAAGGTTCTTTTTACCACTACTTTAATAATAAAGATGCCTACGGCTTAGCTGTTATAGACGCTTATAACGATTACTTTGTTGCTAAACTTATTCGCTATCTAGGGGCAAGCGATATCCCTCCTTTAGAGCGACTAATCAATTTCACCCAAAGTGCAGCACGGGGTATGCAAAAGTACGATTTTAGTCGCGGTTGTCTAGTCGGTAATTTAAATCAGGAACTAAACCACCTCAGCGATGACTTTAAAAATAAACTATTAACCAGCTACGAGATTTGGCAACAACATGTGCAAGTTTGCTTGGCACAAGCTCAGCAGGAGCGTGTTATTGCAGCCAACGTGAATACCACACAAATGAGTGAATTTTTTTGGATTGGCTGGGAAGGTGCTGTAATGCGTGCCAAGCTAACTAAAAATACTCAGCCACTTATTTTATATACTGAAATGTTTTTACGTGCATTGCTTAGGTAACGGCTTAAGTAATTGCTCTTTATTCATAACAATTAAAAGACGATCGGTCTAAATGGAGTCCAGATGAACAATCAATTTAAAGCCATTGTTATAAATAATACTGACGATAAGTATACCGCGTCAGTACAAACACTAAATAATAGCGAATTACCCAATCTCCCTGTCAAACTAGATGTGCTTTACAGCACCCTAAATTATAAAGATGGTCTAGCTATTACAGGAAAAGGCCCCGTGGTGCGCTCATTTCCTATGGTGCCGGGTATTGATTTAGTGGGTAAAGTAACAGCCAGTGATTCTAGCGAGTTCGCTATTGATCAGTTGGTATTACTAAATGGCTTTGGTGTTGGCGAAAAATACTGGGGGGGTCTGGCTCAACAAGCCGCTGTTAATGGCAATTGGTTGCTCCCACTCCCAACGTCGTTAACACCTAAACAGGCCATGCAAATTGGTACTGCCGGTTACACCGCGATGCTCAGTATTATTGCGCTTGAAAAGCAAGGCATCACTCCCGAATCTGGTGATATTTTAGTTACGGGTGCAAACGGTGGTGTAGGTAGTTTTGCCGTCTATTTACTTAATCTACTAGGTTTTACCGTAGTTGCAGCAACAGGTCGTGTAGATCAAAGCAAACATTTAAAACAACTTGGCGCCTCTGAAGTGATCGATCGAAATGAGCTATCAAATCCAGGTAAGCCATTAGCAAAAGAACGTTTTGCTGCAGCCATTGATTCGGTTGGCAGTCATACCCTTGCTAATATTTGTGCTTCTTTAAAGTATGGCGGTGTAGTTACTGCTTGCGGTTTAGCACAAGGCATGGATTTTCCTGCATCCGTTGCGCCGTTTATTTTGCGTGGTATTTCATTAATCGGCATAGACAGTGTAATGCGTCCAAAGGTCGACCGCATCCAAGCATGGCAACGTCTAGGTGAGCTTGTTGAGCAGAGCTACTTAGATAAAATATCGACTGAAATTAATTTAGAGCAGGTTATTAACGCGGCTGATGAGCTGATGGCCGGAAATATCCGAGGCCGTGTAGTAGTAAATTGCCAACAGTAAAAATAAGTTATACCAATCGTGTTAAGTTACTAAGTATTTATAGCGACGGAGAAATACAGTGATAACAAGACAGGAATTTTGACATGCCGTTGTTCTACTTGAAAAATTACTGACGTATTTAGCGCTTCATTTAGCCCGCTAGAATGGTTAAATATTTAACTCAATTGGTATATTAAAGCTTCTTGTAAAAGAAGCTTTAATTTTTTCGTCATTACATGCCTAAAGCAGCAAGCTTTTCGTTTAATTCGTCTTTTGAAATTAAACTCATTTCATACTGTTTTTTAACTTTACGAATAGTGTCGAAATTATCAAGTTTTAATCGTGCTTTAGCTAATTTCTGTTCTTTTTCTGCTACAGAGATCACATCAAGTTTAACGGCTTTTTCAAGCTTCTCTTTTTCTTGATCGTATTCTTTTTGAAAAATTGCTTTTTCTTGAATGATGATTTGATCTTTTAGCTTTTTCTCAATTTCAATAGCTTCATCTTCAAGCTCAATTTTTTTCTCAAGTAACGGTTCAACACGGTTTAATGCTTCTTGCAAAGCACTTTCGATATTTTGTCCTTGGTTTTCTAGTAAATTTTCTACGTATTTTTTACCAATATCTTGATAACCAATATTTAGCTGCCCTTCTATTGAAGTGATCTCAGAGCGGATCGCCGATAACTTTGAGTTCTCTTTCATTGAGGTGCTCATATCAGAGCTTAGTTTAGACGTTGATTCGCTGATATTTGAACCAATAGTGGTAGCTTGTGTTTTAATTTTATTAAAAAGACCCATGTATATTATTCCTTAAATCTATCATCCAATGTTGTGGCGTCATGCCAATACTTATTAAAGCGCACTAATATTACCGATAAACTAAACAAATGTAAATTACACAAGCAAACTGACTTGATATTCTTGTATCAAATTATCGTGATAAAAATTATAATTCTGGGATTAGATTTTAGAAAAAGAGTGTAAAACATGAGTAATGAAGATTTATTCGGCAATAACCCGCTACAAGGCGTTAAACTTGAGCAAGTTGTATCAGAGTTAGTTGATCAATATGGGTGGGAGCTTTTACATGCTTATCTACTGCTAAATTGTTTTAAAAACAACCCTGACATCAAATCTGCAGTTAAATTTTTGCGTAAAACCCAGTGGGCACAAGATAAAGTTGAAAACTTTTATCTTTATAGATTAAAAAATCTTCCTAAACCCGATGATGTTCAATATGAACTACCACCACGTGACCGCGTTATTCCTGAAGATCATAAACCGGGTGAACCATGTGAGTTAAGTTTTAGTGACGCAAAACGTATTCAAGCGAAAAAAGAAGCCAAAGATCGTGCACGGACGCGCAAACAACGCTCAAATGCCAGTAATCCTTGGGGTAACTAGGTGCTAGGTGCTAGGTGCTAGGTGCTAGGTGCTAGGTGCTAACAAAATATTTTAATAATTAAGCTGGCAGTGCCAGCTTTTTTGCGTTTATACGGATACTTTTCATAAATGTTCTAATGTACTTTCATTTAAAAAACGACTTAGCTTTCTCAGATTTAAGCCCTCATTTATTTCTCATTCTTTCCTCTTTGTGCAATAAAATTTTAGTGAATTATTCACAAAGAAATTAAGGTTCGCTGCGCTTAAAGAGCTAGCCTACGCAAATAGAACCGATTTGATAAATTATTGGCTCTATTCGTTTCACTGCAGTGCCCTTCCTTTTAATACATAATCATTTTGACAGCGGTTACTAGCAACAATGCGGCGAAGATTTTTTTGACTAACGTGACTGGTAAGTGATGGGTGGCTTTGGCGCCTAACGGGGCGGTAAACCAGGATGTGCAAATAATACCGAATAACGCTGGTAAATACACGAATCCAGCAAATCCATCTTCTAGTGCAAAATGGCCGCTGCCTGAGCTGATGTAACCAATTGAACCAAATAATGCGATAACAATGCCGCATGCGGATGCACACCCTATGGCTTTTTTCATATCGACTGAGAAAAACATTAACAATGGTACCAAAAGCGCGCCTCCGCCAATACCGATCATCGCAGACAAGCCGCCGGTGATCGTGGTCATAATGGTTAACACACCTTTATTGGGCATGTCACGCTCAACCGATGGCTTACGCTTATTACTTACAAACATCTTTATCGCAATAAGTACCACTGTGACAGCAAACACTAAGCGAACAATCTGCTCAGGTAATAGTGCTGCTATAAAGCCACTGATAAGCGCCCCCAGTGCAACGCCCGTCATTACCCAAGGAGCAAGAGTCCATGGAACATTGCCATTTTTATGATGTGCGATTGCGGAAGACGTTGATGTAAATAATATTGATGCTAATGACGTTGCAATTGCGGCAATAACGACTTGCTCAGCTGGTAGAATTTCAAAATGCAGTAAAATAATACTCAACACAGGAACAATAACCAGCCCGCCCCCAATACCTAGCAGCCCTGCTAAAAAACCTACGCCACTGCCAAGTAAGGCGCAGTATAAAATCAACATTATCAATTCACTCATTGCGTTTATCTCTTATTATAATTTTGGGGCACTCATGCCAGATGAATGCGTTTCTATTTCCAACAGAGCAGCGATCACTCACCACATTGGCCGCGAGTATATCAATATAACTGATGCCCATTGATATATTTGCTAAATTAAGCCCTGAATAATCCTCATGTTTTAGATGAAATAAATACAAGATACCCACCCAGAAGTCTAAATGTCTGTATAGCCAAGTTGGCACTCTGTCTTTTAAAGTGCCACTTCAGATAATTTATAGCTAATGGCGTGCAATATTATTAGTTGATGAATACAGCTCATGTTTTAGGTGAAATTAAACCGTTTTTATTCATGTACCGATCCACGTATAAATAGCTCAACTCTTAGAGGCAACACAGTTTTACAGCGGTTTTAATTAAGCCATCAGGCACAAACACAAAAACTGTGAACATCACTTACTGAGAGATCAGTAACGTTAATTCGCTCAAGAGCACAGCATAAACGCAGGTTTTAAATCAGATAATTGGATACAGATCACCATGACTAAAGATTTCACATTTACTATTAAGAGTATTTGTCTCGATGAAAATTATCATCCAGCAGCTAATACACGTATCACTACCAATTTTGCAAACTTGGCCAGAGGCAGTTATCGCCAAGCAAACTTACGCAACGCCTTAAAAATGATCGATAACCGTTTTAATGCCTTGGCGCAGTGGGATAACCCAAAAGCGGATCGTTATTCTGTAGAGCTTGAAATCATCTCTGTTGATATGGATATTGCTGGCAGTGGTAATAGCTTTCCATCGATTGAAATATTGAAAACAAATATTGTTGATCATCACACTAACAAACGCATTGAAGGCATTGTAGGAAATAATTTTTCCTCCTATGTGCGCGACTATGATTTTAGTGTATTACTGCAAGAACATAATAAAGATCAGCCTAAATTTAGTATTCCTGATAACTTTGGCGAGCTGCATGGCAAACTATTTAAATATTTTATTAGTTCTGACAGCTACAAAAAGCACTTTAAAAAGCCGCCAGTAATATGCCTAAGTGTTTCGGATAACAAGACCTATCATCGTACTGAAAATCAGCACCCTGCGTTAGGTGTTGAATATCAGCCAAATGAACCGTCTTTGACTGAGCAATATTTCAAAAAAATGGGCTTGCAGGTGCGTTATTTTATGCCGCCAAATAGTGTAGCGCCCTTAGCCTTTTATTTTGTTGGTGATTTGCTAAATGATTACACTCATCTTGAGCTTATTAGCACTATTAGCACTATGGAGACATTTCAAAAAATCTACCGACCAGAGATCTATAATGCCAATGCGACTGCGGGGAAATCATATCAACCAAATTTGAAGAACCTAGATCATTCACTCACGCAAATTGTTTATGACCGTGAAGAGCGCAGTAAATTGGCGAATGAACAGGGGAAATTTGCTGAGCAGCACTTCATCAAGCCATATCAAACAGTGCTTGAGCAATGGTCTGCTAATTACGCGTAATAGCGAGTTCAATCGTTAGATTCAATCGCAACTTAAAAAGTTAACCCAAATAAATGGCATTATTTATTATGAAAACATCTATTAGCAAAACAATATTACCGACTTCAACTGCAGGCAGCTTACCTAAACCTTCATGGCTTGCAGAGCCAGAGACTCTTTGGTCACCTTGGAAACTTCAAGGTGATGAATTAATTGACGGCAAACACGATGCATTACGGATCTCTCTGCAAGAGCAACAACGCGCAGGTATTGATATTGTCAGTGATGGCGAGCAAACACGCCAACACTTTGTTACCACATTTATTGAGCACCTTAACGGTGTAGATTTTGAAAACCGTAAAACGGTGAGAATTCGTGACCGCTATGATGCCAGTGTACCGACAGTCATTGGACCTGTTAGTCGTATAAAACCGGTTTTTGTTGATGATGCTAAGTTTTTACGCAGCCAAACCAAAAAACCGATCAAATGGGCGCTACCAGGTCCTATGACTATGATAGATACACTTTATGATGACCATTATAAAAGCCGCGAACAGCTCGCTTGGGAATTTGCCAAAATTCTTAATCAAGAAGCCAAAGAACTAGAAGCTGCGGGGGTTGATATCATTCAATTTGATGAGCCTGCATTTAACGTGTTTTTTGATGAGGTAAATGATTGGGGAATTGCGTGTTTAGAAAAAGCCATTGAAGGCCTTAAATGCGAAACGGCCGTACATATTTGTTATGGTTATGGCATCAAAGCCAATACAGATTGGAAAAAAACGTTAGGCTCAGAATGGCGACAATACGAAGAAGCATTTCCAAAACTGCAGCAATCTAATATTGATATTATCTCATTAGAATGTCACAACTCTCATGTACCAATGGAACTACTTGAACTTATTCGCGGTAAAAAAGTAATGGTTGGCGCCATTGACGTTGCCACCAATACCATAGAAACACCTGAAGAAGTGGCAAATACGCTACGTAAAGCACTGCAGTTTGTCGATGCTGACAAGCTCTACCCGTGTACTAACTGTGGTATGGCCCCCCTACCTCGCGCAGTTGCAAGAGGTAAGCTCAATGCGTTAACCGCTGGCGCAGAGATTATTAGAAAAGAGCTGGCTCAAAGTAATTAAAATCTAATTTATTTCATGAGGTGGAGTAACCACCTCGTCCTAATTTATTTTCAACAATTACACTTACTACAAATACAATAAGCCTATATACACATAAAGTATTTAATACCCGCGCTTTTGCCAAAACTCAATTTCTGACATGGACTCTTGTTCAAACACTGAAAATGTTTTATCGGCAATCAGTTTACCGTTTAGCTCTATGGTCATGCGCCAGTCACCTATTTTATTGCTGATAGGTTGCCACAAGGTATCACCTAAGTAAAAGTGCCAGTCATTGTCTTTAACGTATTCAAAGCCGTCAAATGGTGGCATTACCTCACCATCAGCATCCGGTATGTCAGGATGATAAATACAATAATGAAGCTTTTCGCCTTTGGCTTTTTTAATATTAATGATAAAACCAAACTCCACATCGAGTTGTGCGGGTACTTTTGTGGTAAATGCTTGAATTTGCGGTAAGGCTTTTGATGATGAATCCCACTTTGTATAAATACCAAAGCTTTGCATAGTGATTGCGGGCTGAGTTTTTGCCATTATTTATCCTTTTTTTGATGCATTAGTTTAACGTATTTACACGGCAAAATTAAGCGCCAAAACGTTTAGGATCTTTAGGATAGAAAAAATCAGGCTGGCGATCACACAAGGCAAACTCACGGGTATTTTTGTAAGGTAGTTTCATAAACCCGGCAACCCCCACATCAGTAATGCTCACCGCATATTGCATCAACTTATTAAGCAAGCGCTTAAACTGTGCTTCTTTAGTGCCATCTAACAAACGATAGTAATGATGTATTTTCATTCTATCTGGTAAAGCTTCAAAAATAATGCAGCCGGTATGATGTATTTGGTTTAACTCAAATACGCATTTGATCACTTTTTTAGGTAGCTGCAGTTGCTCGTCCGGATCTTTACCGTCTTCAAAATAAGAATGTGGTCGGGTGACTTCTGAGCTTTTTAAATTCATTACCTCATAGTCAAGCTCTGGAAGTTGTTCAAACTTAAATGCCCCTGTGCCATCACGCTCCAGTTGAATGGTCTTTCTGGCATCAAATAAACAACACTTAAATAAGCCTTTTTGATGAATGCCTTGTGCCAACATCACGGTATTATTAACCGCTTGGGTAAAAGCATGGCCTAAACTTTCATCATGCATGATCAGTGATGATTCAACGAACAGTGATTCCTCTTTCCAATGAAAGCTTAAGCCCCCTACTACTGGATATTTTGCTAATCGGCTGATAGAGGCTAAAAATGCTTTTTCAGTATCACCGGTATCAAACAGGAATTCTTTATAATACCGGTCCAATTGAGCGTCATTTACATCAAGCAGTTGTTGATTGAGGTCGGCTTGGCGTAAAAATTGTTTACGTGAACTATAAACCACAGTATCAGGTAGTTCGTCATCGTTACCAAACCAAAATGGAATATTGGCTCGCACATCTTCAGCTAAATTGAGCTCTGGTAAATATGCTTTTGCCATAGCAGGCATATTACGCATAAAGTAATCACCCGCCCCGTCTCTTGTAATTTTATTTTTAGAGAGCATACCGTCAATCACTTTTGCAAGCTCCATAGGGAGCCCTAGTGAACTGGCTGGGATCACTTGCGCGCCAAATCGGCATGACTGTGCAGAAGCCAGTGCGTATAAGGTGGACGCCACGCCTTGCTCATCAAAACGCGGCGATGATTTAGCACCTGACATTTGCTCATCACCAATAAAATACACATCCCCCATCCGCGCATTGGTGGTACTTAAATCGCCAGACATTAAATCCATAAAGTTACTGGTGATTGGCTCGCCATTACTGTCTATTTGGGCATACACAGAGCTGCCCCAGTCCACCAGCGATAAGCCTTGGGTATGTTCATCCCACACTAGATTAGAGGGCTTGATATCGCCATGCACAATCGGTTGTGGCGTTATGCCATTTTGCTGAGTGCGAAGGTCTATTAATACATTACGTAGTTTTAGCGCTAAACTGGTGATTGCTGCGGCGCTAAAGCGGCCTTTTTTAAGTGATACTTTTTCTAAGTCTTCGCCTAGCGCGCGGGCCATCATTAAAATGCCCTGCTTTTTTATCCGTTCAAAAGCATAAAACTTAGGCACTAATGGGTTATCAACTTGCGAGAGCATATACGCTTCGTCCTCAAGTCGATCACGTACACTTTGCGCCAAGGTGATACGTGAAAATTTAAACACCCAAGGAAGTTTACGCTCATCTAAACCCGCAAATACAAATCCAAAAGCACCCGAGCCAATCATTTCAACCTGGCTGTAGCCTAAATTAGTGAGTTGCTTAATACAGATATTCAACCATTGGCGGTGTTTTTTGGCGTCATGGTGCGAAAGCAAATAGACCGACTGCTCTTCATTGATATAAAAATTGCGGATTGCTTTGGTTTTCACTGCGAAGTCTCAACGTATTCTAAAAAATGTAAGGGATAAGGGTGAAGCTAGCTTATTGATTATTAATTTTTTAGTTCTAAATTTCTAGTCATTTAGCCTCAGCTTAGCGTGTCCTGACATTTTGCGCAAAAAAAGTGTAAAAAGGCAATCTGTGTTAAAAAAATAATGCACCCAACTCACTAAACGACAAGTGATACTCCTTTTTCATGGTAATTGCTTAGTTAGATATTACAGACTTTCTGATTGGTAAAATAAAAGAAAAAAAGCCGCGTGATCAGCGAACTGATCACAACAGCTTTTAACAACCAGAATCGTTATAAATTAGAGTGCTTGTTCAAGCTCTGGTAGCACATCAAATAAATCCGCAACAAGGCCATAGTCTGCAACTTGAAAAATAGGCGCATCGGGATCTTTATTGATTGCAACAATCACTTTTGAATCTTTCATGCCTGCTAAATGCTGAATTGCGCCACTAATACCTACAGCAATATATAAGTTAGGCGCAACGATCTTACCGGTTTGACCCACTTGCATATCGTTTGGCACAAAGCCTGCGTCAACCGCAGCACGAGACGCACCAATTGCCGCGCCTAGTTTATCGGCAATACCATTAAGTAATGAAAAGTTCTCGCCATTTTGCATACCGCGTCCACCTGATATAACCACTTGCGCAGCAGTTAACTCTGGGCGCTCAGATTCGGTTTGCTCAACACTTACAAATGCGCTTAATTCACTGCTAAACACAGAATCAACAACACGACTCTCAGCGGGAGCTTGCTCACCTTGCAGATCAAAGCTACTTGCACGAACGGTGAGCACTTTTTTGCTATCAAGTGATTTTACAGTTGCGATGGCATTACCTGCATAGATTGGGCGTTTAAATGTATCAGCGTCAACCACATCAATGATTTCTGAAATTTGTGCAACATCAAGTAATGCGGCAACACGTGGCATAAAGTTTTTGCCCGTTGTAGTGGCACTAGCAACAAGATGCGAATAATCTGGCGCAAGCGATAACACTAAATCTGCGATGTTTTCAGCTAACTGATGCGCATACTCGCTATGATCAGCCACCAGCACAGTGTTTACACCAGCAATACTGGCCACTATTTCACTCATTGGTGCTACGTTTTCACCAGCAATTAGTACATCAACAGCAAAACCAAGCTTTAATGCTGCGTTTATGGTTTTAGAAGTTTCAGGCTTTAAACTGCCATTGTCATGATCTGCTATAACTAATGTTTTCATTTAAATCACCTTCGCTTGTGTTTTTAATAAATCAACTAACTGCGCTACATCATCAACAATGATACCGCCACTGCGTTTTGCCGGTTCATGTACCGCAACAAGTTCGATACGCGGGGTTAAGTCTACACCTAAGCTATCAGCTGCAATTACCTCAAGTGGTTTACGTTTGGCTTTCATAATATTTGGCAATGATGCATAACGGGGTTCATTCAAACGTAAGTCTGTTGTGACTACGGCCGGTAACTTTAATGCCACTGTTTGTAAACCGCCATCAACTTCACGCGTCACATTAACAGTGCCATTTGCTATGTCGACCTTTGATGCAAACGTACCTTGCCCGCGCCCAGTAAGAGCCGCCAGCATTTGACCTGTTTGATTGTTATCTGAATCAATCGACTGTTTACCTAAAATCACCAGTTCAGGGGCTTCTTGCTCGACGATTTTAGCAAGCAGCTTTGCAACGTGCAGTGATTCTAATTTTTCGTCAGTCTCAATATGAATCGCTTTATCGGCGCCCAGTGCCAGAGCTGTACGTAATTGTTCTTGAGATGCTTTAGCACCAATGGTTACAGCAATCACTTCAGTGGCAGTGCCCGCCTCTTTTAAGCGGATAGCTTCTTCAATGGCAATTTCGCAAAATGGGTTAAGTGCCATTTTCACATTAGTTAGATCAACGTCGCTATTATCTGCTTTAACGCGTGCTTTTACGTTGTAGTCGATAACTCTTTTTATTGGAACGAGAACTTTCATAGGAACTCCATAATTATTTAAACCTACAAGCTAACGTGTACGTCAACCTATTTATTTTATGAAATCAGACTACTTCCTGTTGACGTAAACGTCAACCTAAAATAACCTTAAACTATTCATCGCCTGTAACGTTTCATTTGCAAGTATGAAATTGCCCTCGTAAAGGCACAGGTCCGTCACATAAAAGAGGTTAATATGGTCGAACGCGAAACCATGGAATTTGATGTCGTTATTGTCGGCGCAGGCCCTGCAGGCTTAGCTACCGCCATACGATTAGCGCAACAAGCACAAGAAAAACAACAAGAGTGCATGATCTGCGTGGTTGAAAAAGGCTCCGAAGTGGGCGCCCATATATTATCGGGCGCAGTATTTGAAACCACCGCTTTGGACGAGTTACTGCCCAATTGGCAAGAACTTGGCGCACCAGTGACCACTAAAGTAACCAGTGATGAAATATATTGGTTTAATAATGACAGCAAAGCCACCGCTATCCCTCACTTTGCCGCACCTAAAACATTTCATAATTCTGATAACTATATTGTCTCTATGGGTAATGTATGCCGCTGGCTTGCAGAGCAAGCAGAAAACCTAGGGGTTGAGATTTTCCCAGGTTTTAGCGCACACTCACTGATTATTGAAGATGACACAGTAAAAGGCATTATTACCGGCGATATGGGCCTTGATAGCAATGGCAATGAAAAAGATGGCTTTATGCCTGGCATGGAACTTCGTGCTAAATACACTGTATTTGCTGAAGGTTGTCGTGGTCACTTAGGTAAACAGCTGATCACTCAATTTGCACTTGATCAAGATGCCTCACCGCAACATTATGGTTTAGGCTTTAAAGAAATTTGGCAAATCGATCCTGCTAAACACAAGCAAGGCACGGTAGTTCATGGCACCGGTTGGCCCTTAAGTGCAGATACTAACGGTGGTGCGTTTATGTACCACAGTGATAATAATCAAGTTGTAGTCGGCTTAATTGTTGATTTAAATTACTCAAACCCGCATTTAAGCCCGTTTGATGAATTTCAGCGCATGAAACACCACCCAATCTTTAAAGATGTATTAGCCGGTGGTGAACGTATTGCTTATGGCGCTCGTGCGATTGCAAAAGGTGGCTTACACTCATTACCAAAAATGCACTTCCCGGGTGGTTTGTTGGTCGGCTGTGATGCTGGCACCTTGAATTTTGCCAAAATCAAAGGCAACCACACAGCGATGAAGTCAGGTATGATTGCCGCTGAGGTGATCTTTAGCGCGCTTACAAACGAGCAACAGCATACTGACTTAGTTGACTACAGCGAAGCATTTAAACAAAGCTGGGCTTATAAAGAGCTATACCAATCACGTAACTTTGGCCCTGTGATGCATAAGCTAGGAAAATTTCTTGGTGGTGCGTATAACACCCTTGATCAAAATATTTTTGCAGGGGCATTACCTTTTACTTTTAAAGATAATATCCCAGATCACGCAACGCTAGTTGATAAAAATCAGGCCAGTGTCATTAATTACCCGAAGCCTGATGGTCAACTCAGCTTTGATAAATTATCTTCGGTGTTTTTATCAAATACCAATCATGAAGAATCTCAGCCGTGTCATTTAAAACTAAAAAATAGCGCTATTCCTATCGATGTTAACTTAGTTAAATTTGACGAGCCTGCTCAGCGCTATTGCCCGGCGGGTGTGTATGAGATACAGCAAATTGCCGGCAAAGACGAGTTTGTGATCAATGCACAAAACTGCGTGCATTGTAAAACCTGCGATATTAAAGATCCGAGCCAAAACATCACCTGGGTAACACCTGAGGGAGCCGGTGGTCCCAACTACCCAAATATGTAATCTAAATACAATTAAAGCGCTTGATACAGCGTAAAAATAATATTTTACATATAAGTTATAAACCTATCCTAAATTGCAGGGGCTTCGGCCCCTTTTTTGCGCTATGCTAATAAGAATTATATATGAGTGAGATATTTTTATGCCGTCGTCTAATGTTGTATTCCGTTTTTTAGCAGAGCCCACCGATGTGAATTTTGGCGGGAAGGTTCATGGCGGTGTCGTCATGAAGTGGATTGACCAAGCAGGTTATGCCTGCGCTGCTGGTTGGAGTGGTCATTACTGTGTCACTGTATCTGTCGCTGGGGTTAAATTTCGTCGCCCAATTCTAGTTGGTCAAATTGTTGAAGTTGAAGCTAAAATTGCCCACACTGGCAAAACCAGTATGCAAATCTTTATACAAGTTCGCTGTGGCGATCCGAAAACGCGTAATTTAGTTGAGACTAACCACTGTGTAATTAGCTTTGTTGCCATGGACGAAACAGGTTACCCCGTAGCAGTGCCAGAATACATCGCAGTGAGTAATGAAGACAAAAAATTAGAAAACTACGCAATTAAGATGAAAGAGATTGCCATAGAAACTGAAACTTTATTGCATAAATCAGAACCCTGATCACCTAAACTATCTATCTGTAAAAGCTACATCCTAGTCAGAAATATTTTCTCCAGCCAAACTGAACGAGCGTTTAAATAGCGCTCATTGGTATACTTTATATGCTATAAAAGACTATAACTGGCTGTTTTTAAGCCAAATTAATCATGGCACGCACCATGCAATATTAAAATTAACCGGTAATTTAAAGGTTATATTTTTATTTTGTAAAGGAGCTATTAAATGATTAAATCAATTTCACTTTCTGCTATCTCATTAGCATTGTTAGGTTTTAATACTGCAGCTAGTGCAGAAACAACAAACATGGATTACCCTCGCGTATATACAGGTATTGGCTATGGTCAATACTCATTCAAATTTGAAGACTCTGATGACGACATCGATTTTGATGATGATTCACAAATGCTTAAGGGTTACGTTGGTACGCAATTTAATAAGTATTTAAGTTTAGAGCTTGCCTATCAAAACTTTGATGAAGTAAGCGATATTGATAGCTATGCTGAAGTTGATGGTGTGTCTTTGGCCGCACGGTTAGCTGCCCCTATTACGGATAGCTTCTCTGTCTATGCTAAAGGTGGTTGGCTAGAATGGGATGCTGAGGTAACCAGCGACCTTCCTGCTATTGGTAAGATATCAGCAGATCAAAGTGGAGGCGATGTATTTTATGGTGCAGGTATCGAGTACGCATTCACCACCAACATGCAGGTACGCTTTGAGTATGAACGCTATGAACTAAAAGATGAAATTGATCCAGAAATGGATGTAGCATCGGTTTCATTCCAATATATGTTCTAAGAAATGCTTAACCTATTTTGAGGTTATTTAGCAGTAAAAGGCAGCTTCGAGCTGCCTTTTTTGTTTTTAGCGGTTAGAATATCGTATCTTTAACAGTAATTGAGTTTCATGAGCGATTTTCAACTAACGGCTATTGGCCATATTCAATCTCCTTATAAACAAAAGTTCGCCATTCCTCGCCAACCGCGTTTAGTTCCACAAGCAAAAGCTAAGTTGGTATTTGCTGCTGATTTTAACCGTGAAGAATTTGTTCGTGGTTTAGATGAATTTAGCCATATTTGGTTATTGTTTCGCTTTCATGAAACTGCAGATAAAGGCTACTCAGCCATGGTTAGACCACCGCGTTTAGGCGGTAATGAGCGCAAAGGCGTATTCGCCACACGCGCGACCTTTAGACCCAATGCCATAGGCATGAGTGCCGTCAAACTTGAAGGCATAGAGTATAAAAATGGCCAGCTGTGTTTATTATTGGCAGGCATAGATTTACTTGATGGCACCCCGATTTTAGACATCAAACCATATTTACCTTATTCAGATGCCATGGTTGATGCCACTGCAGGCTTTGCTGACACGCGCCCAGAAACGCAAATGACCGTTGAGTTTAGCCCGCAAGTGCAGGCGTTTATTGAACAGCAAACCAACTTCCCACAGTTGGATGACTTTATTAGTAATGTACTTAAGCAAGATCCTCGCCCTGCCTATAAAAAGCAAAAAGAGGGTGAACAAAGTTATGGAATGACCTTGTATGATTTTAATATCCGTTGGCAAGTAAACGACGAGCATAACTATGTCACTAGCATAGAAAAAAGTTAGAAAAACACACTTAGCGCTTTAGTGTAAAAGCAACCGCTGCTAAACTGAGTGCCCAATTGAAATAATAATTTTATAACTATCGGAATAAACATGCGTACCAGTCAATATATACTCGCAACACTTAAAGAAACGCCATCAGATGCTGAAATTGTATCGCATCAATTAATGTTAAGAGCGGGCATGATCCGTCGCGTCGCGTCGGGCCTATATACTTGGTTACCCTCTGGATTACGCGTGTTACGAAAAGTCGAAAACATTGTGCGTGAAGAAATGGACAAATCAGGTGCAATCGAAATGTTGATGCCTGTTATTCAACCTGCGGATCTATGGGAAGAGTCTGGCCGTTGGGAGCAGTTTGGCCCAGAACTTATGCGTTTTACTGACCGTCACAATCGTACTTTCGCGTTAGGACCAACCCATGAAGAAGTGATCACTGACTTTGTTCGTAAAGAAGTAAGTTCGTATAAACAATTACCGCTTACTTTGTATCAAGTACAAACAAAAGTGCGCGACGAACGTCGTCCTCGTTTTGGGGTTATGCGCGCGCGTGAATTTACTATGAAAGATGCCTATTCATTTCATTTAAGTGAAGAATGTTTAGATGCAACTTATCAAGTAATGCACAAAGCATACTGTAATATATTCGATCGCTTAGGCCTTGATTACCGTCCTGTTATTGCTGATACCGGCTCTATAGGTGGTAGTGTATCTCATGAATTTCATGTGTTAGCTGAATCAGGTGAAGATGCTATCGCCTTTAGTGATAAAAGTGACTACGCAGCAAACATCGAAAAAGCAGAAGCATTAGCGCCAAGTGAAGCGCGCCCTGCTGCCGCAAAAGAATTAAAAGCATTCCCAACGCCTGATGCGAAAACTATCGACGAGCTAAAGAAACACTATGGTGTTAAACCTCATCGCAGTGTTAAAACACTGATTGTTTACGGCGCGCCAAATGAAGATGGTCAACGTGGTTTAGTTGCATTAGTAATACGTGGCGATCATGAGCTTAACGAACTTAAAGCTGAAAAACATCCATTAGTAGATTCTCCACTGGAAATGGCAAACGAGGCTGACATAATTGCAGCCATTGGTGCTAAACCGGGTTCATTAGGCCCTGTTGGCTTAATCATGCCAATTTTAGTAGACCGTACAGCCAACGTAATGGCTGATTTTGTAGCCGGTGCTAACAAAGATGACGAGCATTACAGCGGTATTAACTGGGATCGCGATGTAACTGAGTATGAAGTTGCTGATCTACGTAATATTGTCGAAGGTGATCCTAGTCCATGTGGTAATGGTACTTTACATATTAAACGCGGTATTGAAGTTGGCCATATCTTCCAGCTTGGTACTAAGTACTCAGAAGCGATGAAAGCGGGAGTATTAAACGAAAGCGGTAAAAACCAAATAATGACTATGGGTTGTTATGGTATTGGTGTATCGCGTATTGTCGCAGCGGCTATTGAACAAAATAATGATCAATACGGTATTATTTGGCCACAGCCAATCGCCCCGTTCGATTTAGCTATTGTGCCAATGAATATGCATAAATCGCATCGTATACCAGATATCGCTAATAACCTTTACGACGGTTTAAAAGCCGCAGGCTTAGACGTGTTATTTGATGACCGTAAAGAGCGCCCAGGTGTGATGTTTAACGACATGGAATTACTCGGTGTACCTTTCACGTTGGTAATTGGTGAGCGTAATCTTGATGAAAACAAGGTTGAGCTGAAAAATCGCCGTACCGGTGAAAAACTAATGATAGATATTGATAGCGCTGTTGAAGCAATCAAAGCGGCCATGAACGCTTAATCATCAGCACCCTCTGTAACAAAAAAACCGCGAAATGCGGTTTTTTTGTTTTTGCACGATCATTAATTGTCATAGATGTTTCGTCAAACAGTCTTATAAACGTCATTCAAGTTGCTTAACTTTGTTGTTATTACACCGTGAGTAACCTCCTATGCACGACATCGAAAAAAGTGATAAAAAGTACTACCCAGCCGTTTGGATCTCCGATGTACATTTAGGCTATAAAGATTGTCGAGCAGATTACCTACTCGACTTTTTAAATAGTATTGAGTGCGATACCCTTTATCTAGTGGGTGACATCGTCGATTTATGGTCTATGAAGCGAAGTTTTTATTGGCACCCTAGTCACTATCAAGTATTAGCCTGTATTCAAGCCAAAGCAGTTCAAGGTACTCGAGTGATTTATATTCCCGGCAATCACGATGAAACATTCCGGCACTACGTCAATAACAGCCTATTTGGTATTGAAGTCCACCAGCAGTTTATTCACACAACCAAAGCCAACAAACGATTTCTTCTGGTTCACGGTGATGATTTTGACTCAGCAACTCGGTATAACAAACTGATCAGTATTGCCGGTGATGCAGGTTATGACTTTTTACTATTTTTAAATCGCTGGACTAATCGTATTCGACGCCTATATGGTGGTAACTATTGGTCACTTGCTGCTTGGATAAAAGCCCGCGTTCATAAAGCGCGTGAAGCAATAGAGGCATTTGAAAATGCTGCTATTCATGAGGCTAAAAAGCAAGGCGTAGACGGTATTATTTGCGGTCACATTCATCACCCACAACTCAAAGTCGTTGATGGCATTGTTTACTGTAATGATGGCGATTGGATAGAAAGTTGTACCGCAGTAGTAGAGCAAGAAAATGGTCGTATCGAATTGCTACACTGGTCTGACACTCAAACAGTGATTAATTCTGCTGATATTACCAAACTTAATCAAAATCTTGGTGGACCAAAGGCTAAACCTGAAAAATCAGTAGCTTAAAATTTAGACTGTGTGGTTTATTTTAACCACATAGCTAATTTGTCTTTCAAAACTTTTGGCTTTATGGGTTTGGTAATATAATCATTCATACCAGCTGTAATACAGCGTTCTCTGTCACCTGCCATAGCGCTGGCAGTCATAGCGATAATAGGCACTTTCGCATAGTCAGCACCAGCTTTGTTGCTGCGAATTGCAGAGGTCGTGTCATAGCCATTGAGGTTTGGCATTTGGCAATCCATAAAAATCAGATCAAATAAAGCTGTTTGCTCTGTATTTAATATTTCTAGTGCATCGAGGCCATCGCTGGCACATACAATAGTGACACCGGTATTTTTTAATATTGCTTTGGCAACTTCAAGGTTGATCATATTATCATCAACCAATAACACCTTAAAATTTGAGAAATCGTATTCAACATATTCTGTTTGCTCACTACCTTGGCTAGCAACCAAAAAACTATTATTAATACCAAACAAACTTGCTAACTTAAAGCTAAATTGATCTTGAGTAAGCGGCTTATTAAGTACATGGCAATTTTCAGGCACCTGCTCTTTGGCTTTTTTACTAAGCAATAAATCACGCAAAATTAATACATATTTTTTATTCTGCTTATTACATAAATTAATCAGTGTTTGTAAGTATGGGTGATCATTATCAACAACCAGTAAATCAACTTTTAACTCTTGATATTGTGCTTGGTAGTCAAATCGTTGAATATTATTGGCCGCTACTTGGCAATTTTTAATCAATAAATTAGTGACATTGTTATATACACTGTCGCTATCTATCAGCACGCCAACCTGAATATCTTTTGCCAACTCAACGGCTGTATTGAGCTTTTTCTCAGCTGCAATATGTAATTGCACTTGCGCTGTAAAACAGCTCCCTTTGCCTTTTTCACTGGTGACGCTAATATCACCGCCCATCAATTGCGCCAACTTACGACAAATTGATAAACCAAGCCCAGTACCACCAAAGTGGCGAGTGGTACTGGTGTCCTCTTGGGTAAAGGCCTCAAACAACTTATCGATATTTTTTTCAGCAATGCCGATGCCTGAATCTTCAATAACAAAGCTCATTAATAACTTTTCTTCAGTAAGATACTGACATCCAAGAGTCAAACTGACTTCACCTTGATGGGTAAATTTGAATGCATTATTAAGTAAGTTTATTAATATTTGTTTTAATCGGTGGCTATCTCCTACTAACATACGATCAATAACTTTATCGGTATGCAAAAACACTTCTAAGCCTTTACGCTGGGCTTGTAATGCCATAGAGGTGATCATATCACTGCATACAGTAATCACATCAAAACTGTGATTATCAATATCAAGTTTACCTGCTTCTATTTTTGAAAAATCCAAGATGTCATTAATTAATGTCATTAATGAGTTAGCGCTGCTATTGGCCAGCTCTAGGTATTGCTGTTGCTGTTGCGTTAGTGTGTCTTCTTTGAGCATTTCCAGCATCCCTAATACACCATTCATAGGGGTACGTATTTCATGGGAAATGTTAGCAATAAAATCACTTTTCGATTTACTGGCTGCCAACGCTTCTTCAATCGCACTTTCAAGTTCAGTTGTGCGTTGGCGAACCTTTTGCTCTAACGTACTATTGAGTTTTTCAAGCTCTACTTGAGTCTGTTTAAGTGAATTGATGTTTCGTAAAATCGCTGCAACCTGGTGGCGCTGGGTAAAAATATCAAACACGCTAGTAAGTGTAATTGAGTAAAAGTGTTGTTGATCCTGCGGATCAGTATACACGCCTTCAAATGATGGTTTTGACCCCTGCGCTATGGTTTCATCAATACATGAATTATCACTTTCAGCAAGCGTAAATAATTGCGTGAATTTGGTGTGATCAATAATGATATCAAAGAACTGCAACGCTGTTTTATTGGCATTACTGATAAGCCCATCCTCTTGTACTGTTAAGATTGCATCGAGGGAATTTTCAATAATCTTGTTATTACGCTCCTTCAAGGAGTGAAACTCTAATTTGCGGTTTATATACCTTTGGTATAACCACACTAATAACCACAAAGCAGTGAAAAGTGAAATAATTACCAGCACAAAATGATCACGACGCTTAGCAACGTCTTTTGCCAAAATATCGGTATTAATTGATACCGCAAGTTCAAGGGGCAACATGCTAATGTTATTTTCTAAACTAATACGTTGTTTTAAATAATAATGGCTTGGTAAATCATGAAAAGGTAAAGTCGCTTGGCTGCTCATATCTTGGCTTTGACTAAATACACTTGACCAAGTAATGTCTTGACCAAACTCAAAACCAAATCGCAGTTTAGGATCTGGGTGAAATAAAAACTGCTGCTGATCATTTAACAGATAAACATCAACCCCAGCAGGTGAACTAAAAGTAACACTATTAAATAACTCATCAGCAAAATAATTGGTTACTAATACAGCAAACACTGCTCCTTGTTTATTAAATACCGGCTTAGCAACTCGGTAGGTACTCACGTAGGGGATCTGAATTTGGCCATGCTCTCGATTATAGTTAATCGGTGATATATAGACAGATTCACTATCTAACCTGCTGGCATTAAGCATGTAATCCCGCTGCCCTTTTTGTTGTAATAAGTCTCCCTCTAGGCGAACCAAAGCATCATTGATCCTATCAACACGGACAATTTCTTGACCATTATCAGCAAGGGTAATATATCTGGCTTGTAATAGCTGCGGGTCAGTGCGCATAAAGCCACTAAATATTTCAGCTAAGCGCGTTTGCCATATTGCGATGGGAGTATTTAATAGTGGATCAATAAGGTTATTTGCAGCGGCTCGGCTGATGCCACTGATAGGCGGTGTGGCATTTAAAAAGTTGATTGACGAAACACTGTCTTTTAAATGTCCTTTTAACATCAGTGCTTTTGTATCAAGCTCTTGCTGTAGTGTGGTTTGGGCAACCTGGTAAACATCTTTGCGTACTTTCAGCTCAAATATATATAAAGCAGGTATTGCGAGGATGAAAAAAAACAGCAATGCTAATAAAGAAAGTTTATTACTGCGAAATAAATTAAAAAATGTCAGTGAGTTGCGCATCAAAATTGCCAGTTTGCTTTCAAATACAAACTACATTATAGAGCAATTAAAAAGTTATCTCTGCGCTTTTTATCGATTCTTAGTTTTTCTAAGGAAACTATAGTAATAAAAAATGACGAGCTAGCCCGTCATTTTTATTATTTAACTAAGAGTATTGTAACAACCACGCCCAGCCTACTTCTATATAATTTATTATCTAAATAAGACTTCTTCTTTATTAAACCATTTAACACAAAATGCTAATAGTGCACCGGCAACAATCACGGTCGCTAAAAAGATTAGTCCAAGTAACGTGTAATCAATCGTACCTTTGATAATTTCTTTAATCGCTAAAGCCACATTAGTAACCGGTATAAATGCGGTTTTAGCTGTTAGCTCAACATTCGGTAGTAAAGCAACAATGATAGGAAATATCACCCCCATACTCAGTGGTGTCATGTAATTCTGAGCTTCTTTAAAGCTACGCGCATAAATCGATATTGCTAACGCAAGAGAAGAAAAAATCGCGGCGACGGGTAATAAAATAATAAAAATGAGTGCCAAATCTAATACGCGTAATGAACTAAATGCTGTTTTTATCACATCCAAATCAATGAAAGAAATCGCGATACTGATCCAAACGCCCATACTCAACACGGTTATCGTTGTGGTGGCGATTGACGCTGCAAGTAAAGTAATAAATTTACCTAATACAAGTTGCGTACGGGTGATTGGTGTCAATAGTAACGTTTCTAATGTGCCGCGTTCTTTTTCACCTGCACCTAAATCAATTGCTGGGTATGTTGCTCCCATCAATACTAATGGGATCAGTAAGTAAGGGATAAAGCCGCCTATTTTCTCACCTAAATTTTCTCGTTTATCAGCAGTATCAACTTTTACAACTTTGATTGGATCAATAATTGCACTTTGTTGCTCAACTGAAACACCGTAGCTTAATAGTTTTTCAGCTCTTAGCTTATTACCAAATTCTTCAGCAAGCTCTTTTACTCTGTCGAATAAAAAGTTAATCGCTTTAGCATCGTTATAAACCACTTGCCACTGACTTTGTTTTGCGTCATCAAGGTTTTGTTTGGCATCTGCGGGTAAGAAAATACCCATATCAATGGTGCCGGCTTTAACGGCCTCTGTAAGCTCTGCAACTGTATTAAAGGTGTGATCACCTTTGTATAATTGAAAACTTTTATGATAAAAAACTTTATCTGTGAATGATTGCGCATATTCGCCATTGATAACGGCATAGGTATGAACTTTTTGTTCGGCTTCAAGTGTTGCTTGAGAACTAATAAATGCCATCACCGCAAATAATAATGGAAAGATAGCAACTGGTAATGCGACAATAAAAATGAGTGTTTTTTTATCTCGTAATAGCTCCTTTAATTCCTTTTTAAATACTTCAAACATTATTTTTCTCCGTCAATATATTCATAAACGCTTGATTAAGTTCGTCGCTTTTACCCACTTTTTTAAATTCGTCAAGACTGCCGTCAAAACAACTGATACCTTCGTTGATCACCGCAACGCGGTCACACAGTAGCGCTACTTCATCTAAATGATGGGTTGAAAATATAACAGGAGTCCCTTGCGCTTTAAGCCGTTTTATAAACTCGATCACCGTTTGAGTGGTCATAATGTCTAATCCAGTGGTCGGCTCATCAAGTACCACGACTGCCGGATGGTGCACAACTGCGCGGGCTATATTGGCTTTTTGCTTCATACCCGTTGATAAATTATCAGCACGTTTATCAATAAAGCTATGCATATCGAGTAAATCAAATAACTCTTCACACCGTGCTCTAATCGCGTCTTTACTCATACCGTGTAGTTTTGCAAAATATTCGATATTTTCTTTTACCGTTAAACGGCCATATAAACCGGTACTGCCAGATAGAAAACCAATAGACTTACGACCAAATAGTGGTTTTTTAATGATGTCTTCACCAGCAATAATTATTTGCCCTTCATCGGGTTTTAACGCTGTCGAGATCATTCTTAGCGTGGTGGTTTTTCCTGCACCATTAGGGCCGAGTAAGCCCAGCACTTCGCCTTTATTACAATGAAAGCTGACATCTCGCACCGAATGAAAATAATCTTTATCTTCACGGGGATCTATTTTATCGACTTTGTTTTTTTTATGGTCTTTAGTTAGCTTAAATTTCTTTTTAAGCCCCGTAACTTCTATCATGTTCGTGTCCTTCGTTTTGGTCTAAAGTAATCCGTATTACTATAAAACTCGGGGTTATTATTATCATACCAGCCTGGTACGCCTAGCAGTGGTAATGGTGAGAGCTGGCTATTGTCCCTTAAACAGTTATCGACGCTAATCATCTCATAAAGGGTTTGATCAATATACTGATACTGCTGGGCTAAATCTTTACAAAATATGTCACTCGGTACTTTTACAAATAATGCTTTACCTGTCAGACCAATATACGGCTTTGTTAGCATTTCATAATTAGCGTGGCCGAACATAAATGGCGCAATGGTTTTACCCCACAACGCTCTTTGCTCAATAAATGCCTGCTGCCATTGATGATTTTTAAGTAACGCAGGCCAAACATTATCACTTACAGCAAGTACAACCCCACATTCATCAAACAAGGTTAAGGCATTGCGGTGTTTTGAGCGTACTTTAGTGCCGTGAAGTGTGATCTCTTCAACATGGCGTTGATTGATCAATGCTTTCGTTTTAGGAAATAAACACCAGATAAGTCCACCAAATAAGTCATGCCAATTTTGTTGTCGCGTTGGTACTTTACCGGTATCAAAAATGATTTGCTCATAATAGCGCTCTTCCTCACTAAAGCAGGCGTCTTCAACAAAGCGAATTGTTTGCTGATTTGCATTTTTAGCATCTAAAAATGATGAAATCCACGCACATTGCGGCCAGTCGGATAAACCGTTTAAAGAAAACAGTGTATTTAAATGGCTAAATGCACCATTTTCTAAACTGGCGCTATGCCATTGTTCGTAAGGGGTAAAACGCTTCATGAGTATCTTTAGCTTTACAATTATTATGGTTGGAGTTTACCGCAAAAACTGGTTCTCTTTAATAGAAGTTCTTATACTGAGCTCACTTAAAACAAAAAAAGAGCGACTATGAAACGTTATTTTTCTCTGACACTCCTTGCAACTGCGGTACTTGCAGGATGTGCAACAACAAGTCTCACCTCTGATGATGTTAGCAAAGGGTATAATTCAATCAATGCCCAACAACTCGCAGAGCATGTCAAAGTGCTTGCCTCCGATGAATTTGGAGGCCGCGCTCCATCTTCAAAAGGTGAAGAACTCACACTAGCTTACCTTACTGATGAATTTAAAAAACTAGGTTATCAACCAGGTAATGGCGACAGCTTTTTACAAGAAGTTCCGTTGGTGTCTCTTGAAGCAGATCCAAACATGGTGTTAACTATCGGCGGCAAAGATTACCAGTATAAAAAAGACATGGTAATGGGCAGCAGTCGCATTAGCGAACGCCAAAGTATTAAAGACTCTGAACTGGTATTTGTTGGTTATGGTGTTAATGCCCCAGAATATAATTGGAATGATTACGCAGGTTTAGATGTTAAGGGTAAAACTGTGGTGATTTTAGTCAACGACCCTGGTTTTGCCACTAAAGATCCTGCTTTGTTTACCGGTGATGCCATGACTTACTATGGCCGTTGGACTTACAAATACGAAGAAGCCAGCCGTCAAGGTGCTGCTGGGGCTATCATCGTTCATGAAACTGCACCGGCCTCTTACCCTTGGTCTGTGGTTGAAAACTCATGGAGCGGCGAGCAGTTTGGTTTTCAAAAAGAAAACAATAATATGGACAGAGTCGCTGTTGAAGGTTGGGTAACCACAGAGGTTGCTAACGAGCTTTTCACTAAAGCAGGTTTAGATTTTGCCAGTGCGAAAACCAATGCAGCAAAAGGCGCTTATCATGTTGATATGGGCGATTTAACGGCGTCTGTTGCGGTTAAAAACACCATCAAAAAATCAATTTCATATAACTTCATTGCGACTTTACCCGGTAGTGAAAAACCAGATGAGCATATTATATACTCAGCACACTGGGATCACTTAGGTACTGATAAAAACCGTAAAGGCGACCAAATCTACAATGGAGCACATGATAACGCGACAGGCACTGCAGGCTTAATTGAAGTAGCAGAAGCGTTTGCAAGCTTACCAAAGCACCCTAGCCGCTCAATGACTTTCTTGGCAGTGACAGCTGAAGAGCAAGGTTTATTAGGATCTAAGTATTATGCTGCACACCCAGTGATAGCAGCAAATAAGACAGTCGCTAATATTAATATGGATAGCTTGAACTTGTTAGGCAAAGTAAAAGATATCAGCGTGGTTGGTATTGGTAAATCAGAAATGGACTCGCTATTAGCACAGGCAGCTAATGCACAAGGGCGCACGGTCTCCGGCGATCCTAAACCATCTTCAGGCGGGTACTATCGCTCTGATCATTTTGCTTTCGCCAACATGGGTATTCCAGCGATGTATGCGGGTGGTGGCAGTGAAGCACTTGACGAAGATACGGCTAATTATCGTAAACGCATGAGCTTAGTGCTACGTGGTTGTTACCATCAACCATGTGACAGATACCGTGATGAATGGGATCTATCGGGAGCTGTACAAGACTTACAACTGTTTTATCAAGTAGGTTTTGATATTTCAGAGCAACCACAATGGCCCAAATGGAATGCGAACTCAGAATTCCAAAGAAAATAACGCAAATGATATTGATTTTCATTTAATTTGAATCTAAAGTGCAACTTAGATAGTTTTTAGGTTGCACTTATGTTTTCACTTTCACTGCCCAAAATTAGTTTTCCAGCGTCCACACATTTTATTACCAGTAATAAACGGCTGCTATTACCGCTATTGTTGTTGTGTTGTTTAGCTTATGCTCCTTTGCGAGCAATGACATTGACGGCAATGAGTGATGCGTTTTTTCAAGTTAGTATATTTGTTGCCGTCACTTTATTTATCTATTACTACGCCATCGATCGGTTGCCTCACTTAGAGCTTGGCTATTTAAGCCAAAAATCACCCTTGTTAGAAATTAGTTTTGCTTCACTACTAGGAGCTTTACCTGGCTGCGGAGGCGCCATCATAGTAGTGACACAATTTACCAAAGGACAAGCGAGCTTTGGCTCTATCGTTGCTGTATTAACAGCGACCATGGGGGATGCTGCATTTTTACTATTAGCAACGAAGCCGCTTGAAGGCTTACTTATTATGATTATTGGCCTAAGCGTTGGTATTATCAGCGGATCCTTAGTCAATGCATTTCATAAGCAAGATTATCTTCGCCCAGCAAAAAATGATTATGCTGATGAGTGCTTAAATCAGCCTAGTAAGGCAATTATAGTCAGTAAATCAATTTGGCAAATTATTATGATGCCCAGTCTTATTGTGGCAATAATGATTGCTTTCAATACTGACTTTTCAGCCTTTGATGCTCTACTTGCTGAATCAATAACCTTATTTGGCGCTATTATGGCGCTATTGGCTGTTACCACTTGGGCGCTGTCGTCTAAAGGTCAAAGCTATCAACAAGTAACTTCAGAAGAAGAGACTATAACGCCCCCTTCAAAGCTATATAAAGTTTTGCAAGACACCCATTTTGTTACGGCATGGGTAGTTGCCTCATTTATGCTATTTGAGTTATTAGTAACATTTGCCGGTGTGGATTTAAAAGCCTGGTTTACTCACTATGCATACTTAGCGCCTTTAATTGCCGTTTTGATTGGTTTTTTACCTGGCTGTGGACCACAAATAGTGGTAACTACATTGTATATTCAAGGCATCATTCCCTTTAGTGCCTTAGCTGCGAATGCAATATCAAATGACGGCGATGCCCTTTTCCCTGCAATCGCAATGGCACCACGTGCCGCATTTGTGGCAACAATATATTCGGCAATTCCCGCTTTACTCGTTGGCTATGGCTTATATTTCTTTGGGGTGTAAGTCACTGACATAAAAAAGCTCAGCGACTGCTGAGCTTTGATAAAATGAATAATTAAGAGCTACGCTTAACTCATTGCCATCATCATTTTGGCTGGGTTTTCTAAATACGATTTCCACAAGTTATTGAATCGCGCTATCGTGGCCCCATCAATCACTCGGTGATCGCCTGACCAACTAACTTGCATAATTGCAGCAGACACCACTTGCCCTTTGGCATCAAAACGCGGTAGATGTTGTAATTTACCCAATGCCACAATCGCCACTTCTGGCTTGTTGATAATTGGCGTCGCAACTGTTCCGCCAATCGCACCAATATTAGAAATGCTAATTGTGCCGCCTTTGAGATCGTCAGGGCTAACACGTCCTTCACGGGCAGCATCCGTCAATCGCGTTACTTCATTGGCTACATCAACAATACTCTTTGTTTGACATTGTTTGATATTTGGCACTAACAAACCAATTTTAGAGTCAACTGCCATACCGATATTGTGATCATCAAAGTAGCTAAGCTCAGTGCATTCATCATTTATTTTCGAGTTTAATACCGGAAATTCTTTCATAGCCAGCGATAAGGCCTTGATGAAAAATGGCATCATTGTCAATTTAACGCCTTGTTGCTTATATTGCTCTTTTAAATCACTGCGCAAAGCAATCAAAGTTGTTAAATCAATCTCATCACAAAATGTAAAATGTGGGATAGTCGTTACCGAAGCAACCATTTGTTTAGCCATTGCTGCTTTGATGCCTTTAATTGGCTCAATACGCATGCCGCCAGTGTCGCTAGCTGTGGTTTTCGTAACGTCAGGCTTCGTTTGCAGTGGTGATGTATCAATACTATTTGGCACTTCCCCTTTCACAAACTGTTCAATGTCCTCTTTGTAAATACGGCCATTCTTACCACTGCCTGGGACTGTGGTTAGATCAACATCAAGTTCACGTGCTTTGCGTCTTACTGCCGGTGATGCGACCGCCTTTTTATTAATTACAGGGGCTGTCACTGACTTTTCAACTACTGCTGGTTTTTGCTCTACCGCTTTTGTTTGTGCTTTCACTAATGCATCATTGATATCGACAACGTTTGCTTGAGTGCCTGCAATCGACATTTGAAAAAGTGGACTGTGTACTTGTGCAACATCCCCTTTAGCATAATAAAGTTTTACCACTGTGCCGGTATATTTAGCTGGAATTTGTACCAGTGCTTTATCTGTCATTACATCACAAACGGCTTGGTCTTCTTCTATCAAATCGCCTTCGCTGACTAACCACTCAACAATTTCACACTCAACAATTCCTTCACCAATATCGGGAAGGATAAAATCCTCAACGACTTCAGCGTGAGTATTTGTTTGCGTGTGTTCTATCGCGCTGGTTGTTTCTGGTTGAGTATGATCGGCTGTAGTCTCACCAGCTACATCCATTGCAAACAGCGGGGCATGCACTAAAGCAACATCCCCTTTAGCATAATAGAGCTTACTGATCACACCATCATGAACCGCAGGAATTTGCACCAGTGCTTTGTCTGTCATTACATCACAAATCGGTTGATCTTCAGCTACGGTGTCGCCTTCGGCTACTAACCATTCAACAACTTCACATTCAACGATACCTTCACCGATATCCGGTAAAATAAAATCTTTTGCCATGATGACTCCTAAAATTCGACCGATTGCTTGATTGCTGCGAGCACTTTCAACGCATCAGGTACATATTCTTTTTCAAGCGCTAATGGATACGGAGTATCTAAGCCGCAAACACGTAAGATAGGTGATTCTAAATGCAAAAAACATTCTTGTTGGATTGTCGCCGCAATTTCTGCACCAAAACCATTAGTGATTGGTGCTTCATGGCTAACAATAAGTCGCCCTGTTTTTGTCACTGAGTTAACAATCGTTTCCATATCCCATGGTAAAATACTACGTAGATCAATCACTTCACAACTAATACCTTGCTCACTTGCACGTTTTGCAGCATCTTCGATGATTTCCATCTGTGCGCCCCAAGCAAGTAGTGTTACATCCGTACCTTCACTAACTATTTCAGCTTTACCCAGTTCAATGCTGTAATCTTGTTCAGGAACTTCACCCGTTGATGCACGATATAAACGTTTAGGCTCAAAGAAAATAACTGGATTATCATCTTTAATTGCAGCACGTAATAAGCCCTTTGCTTGGTAAGGGTTGCGAGGGACAACAATCTTAAGTCCCGGGGTATGTGCAAAATAAGCTTCAGGTGATTGCGAATGATATAAACCACCGGCAATACCACCACCGTAAGGAGTACGGATAGTCAGGTTGCCAACATTAAACTCGTTACCGCTTCGATAACGAAATTTAGCAGACTCATTTACTATTTGGTCAAAGGCTGGAAATATATAATCGGCAAATTGAATTTCAGCAAGTGCTGGTGCGCCAAACGCTGCTAAGCCATTAGCAAAACCCATGATCCCTTGTTCGGTTAATGGTGTATTAAATACACGGTGCTGACCATATTTCTCTTGTAGTCCAGACGTTGCGCGAAATACGCCGCCAAAATAGCCAACATCTTCACCAAAAATACACGCTTGCGGATGTTCAGCCATGGTTATATCAAGGGCTGAATTAATCGCATGTAACATATTCATTTTAGCCATTACTTAATTCTCCCTGCAGTCACTGGGTAAGCATCGGGGTGTTGCTTGATATGCGTTTTCAATTGCTCGTATTGACGTTGCAAAGAAGGGATCGGTGTATCATATACATCCGACACCAACTCTTCTAAGGCCGGTTTTGCAATCACTTCAGCGCGTTTTAATGCGGCTAGGATATCATCACGAATTTGCTCTTTGGCTTTATTGTCTTCTTCTTCATTAAGCCAGTTTTGCTTAATTAACCATTTGCGAAAACGTTCGATTGGACAAGATTGATAATTTGCTTCTTCGTCTTTTGAACGATAGCCACTAGGATCATCTGATGTAGAATGCGCGCCAAGGCGATATGCAATCGATTCAATTAAAATCGGCTCACCTGTTTTAGTGGCAAGTTCACGGGCTTTTTTAGTTGCGGCATAAACAGCAAGTGCATCAGCACCATCAACACGAATCGTTTTAATACCATAACCTACGCCACGAGAAGCGATGCCGTCGCCCTTAAATTGCTCATCCGCAGGGGTTGAAATCGCATAACCGTTATTGCGAGCAAAAAATATAACCGGTGACTTATGCACTGCGGCCATATTTAAACCAGCATGGAAGTCTCCTTCTGAAGCAGCCCCTTCGCCAAAGTAACAGATAGTTATGTTATCTATCGTTGAGCTTAGCTCACCTGATTTTGCATCTATGTGTTTAATTTTTTGGCCGTACGCGTAACCTGTTGCTTGCGGTATTTGAGTGCCTAGCGGCGATGAGATAGTCATGTAATTAAGTGCACTTGAACCGTAGTGAATTGGCATTTGGCGACCTTTACCTAAATCCAACTCATTTGAAAACATTTGATTCATAAACTGATCAAGTGTGAAGCCACGGTAATGAAGTGCAGCCTGCTCACGGTATTGCGCCATGATCATATCGTCTTGATCAAGTGCCGCAGCAGACGCTGTCACTGCCGCCTCTTCGCCTAAACATTGCATGTAAAAGCTTACCCGGCCTTGGCGTTGAGCAGCTTGCATACGCTCATCAAGTGCACGAATAAAACGCATTGTTTCATACAAGCGCAGCGCAGTACTTTCATCAATATCGGGGGCTGTTGCACCGTCGTGGATATCGCCATCCTCGTTTAAAATACTCAAGGTCGGAATATTTAAGGCATGACCGTCAATAAATGAGAGAGCATGACTAATATTCAGCGATACGTTATTTGGATTGCTCATAACCTACCTTCTTTTGTTGTCGTAAACAGTACAAGTCAGTTGTTATTATTGGCTGTGCTCTGCAGGATAAACTTTGCAGAAACTGTACTGTATTTAAATTAAAGCTGCTAACACTTTACGTTAACGTAAAGTGTTATTCAACTAATCATAGACGAAACAAAGTTAATTGGCGACAGTGGCATTGGAAAGTTAACTATACAAGAGCATAAAGTATATACAATCATATAGTTAACGATTTGAGCTGACCTGCAAAGCAACAAATTAAATAATATTATCAGTCAGTTGTAATGGTATTACCGTTAATAATGCACGTTGTCCAAGGGCAACATCGGCATTAGGAAATATAATTGCTTCGCCTTCAACATCTGCGTAATAACAGGTCTGACCATCCGTTGCGAGTAAATCACCTTTGCTAAACCCGGTAAAATTCTCGGCATCATCCGAAAAAGGAAACGAAAAATCGTGTTCAGTGCGATTGATTGATCGGTGCACAGCAAATAACTCAAAGTCACTTGCATCAAATTCTTTATATATCACTTCTTTTTGGCTAATTAATGCGATTAGGGTCGCTTTGGTTTTCGCAAAACGACTCATATCATTTTCACCAAACGGTTTTACTTGACCAAGTTCAACGGTAAATGAATCTGCACCATGAACAAAAGAAGAATAGTAACTAAAAGTGGTGGCTGGTGATTTCATCATTAGCACCGTATTTACTCCACAGCTTAATAAAAACTGTAGTTGCGACTTTTTCCACGGTTTACCATGCAAAAATGGATATACAGCAAATTTATCATTTTTTGAACCACGAATAGCAGTGTGTAAATCGTAATGACAGCGCTCTCGCTGCTGACCGCCGCGTTGATAAAAGTCACTAACATATTGTTCAAGCTTGGCCGCTCGTGTGCGCTCATTATTCATCTTTACACCTTCGACAGTGTGATGACCATTAAATAAACGGTTTAGATTTTCTTCTACAAAACGCTTGTCAATATTAATTGATTGCGGGTTACCAAAAATAAACAGTACACGCTGTGCTAGTTGTAAATCGCCTAAGATAATACGCTTAATTAATTCATCGCAAATTTCAATAGGTGCTGTTTCATTACCATGGATCGCACTTGAAAGTACCACATCGATTGTAGTAGCGCATTTTGGTTGAAACTCTATAACGCCAGTGTCATGAATAGTTACAGTGGTACCATTACTTAAAGTAAAAGCACTCGGTGCTAAATGCCATTCATTATTACGGCTGAGAGTTAAAAAATCGCCTTGCTGTTGTAATTCGTTTAAATACTCTGAGTTGGCTGTCATAATCCAAATGCCTTCATATTATTATGCAAATGAGAAACAAAAACGGCTGAATAAATCAGCCGTTATAAAATAGTCTAAGCGTTATTAACTAATCACTGAATCAACCAACTTCTTGGCTTCTTTTTCTAATAGCGCTAAATGTTCTTCACCTTTGAATGATTCAAGGTAAATTTTATAAATGTCTTCAGTCCCTGATGGACGCGCTGCAAACCAGCCGTTTTCAGTAACTACTTTTAAACCACCAATAGCGGCATTATTACCAGGCGCATGAGTTAGCTTTTGTAAAATAGGCTCGCCCGCAAGTGTATCTGCCGTAACATCTTTCGCACTTAGCCCTTTAAGTCGCTCTTTTTGGGCAGAACTTGCAGGCGCATCTATACGTTTGTATATAGGCGCACCAAATTCGAGCTCAAGCTCTTTATAAAGTGCTGATGGGGTTTTTCCTGTTACAGCTAAAATTTCCGCGGCTAATAATCCCATGATGAAACCGTCTTTGTCGGTATTCCATACTGTACCGTCAAAACGAAGGAATGATGCCCCGGCACTTTCTTCACCGCCAAACGCGAGTGTTCCAGTACTTAGCCCTTCGACAAACCATTTAAAACCAACAGGTACTTCTCGCACTTGACGATTATTACGGGCAACTACTCGGTCAATCATCGCACTTGAAACAAGTGTCTTGCCAATTTCAACGCCTTTGGACCAATCACGATGATTTAATAAGTAATCAATGGCAACCGCTAAAAAGTGATTAGGATTCATTAAGCCGTCAGGAGTTACAATACCATGGCGATCATAGTCAGGATCATTGCCAATGCTTATATCAAAATCATCTTTAAGGGCGATTAAGTTTGCCATCGCATAAGGTGATGAGCAATCCATACGAATTTTGCCATCTTTATCAAGTGGCATAAATGCAAAGCGCGGATCGACACTTTCATTGACGATTGTTAAATCTAAAGCAAATTTTTCGGCGATAATAGGCCAAAAGTTGATCCCTGAACCACCGAGCGGATCAATACCCACTTTAATATTTGCTTTTGCAATCGCTTTTACATCAACAACATTAATCAGATCTTCAATATAAGGAGTCATTAAATCTTGGTATTTAATAAAACCTGAACGGGCTGCTTTTGCAAATGGGAATAGCTCAACTTCAACTAAATCTTCTAGTAGTAGTTGATTTGCTCTGTCTTCTATCCACTTAGTAACGTCAGTATCTGCCGGGCCACCATTAGGTGGGTTATATTTAAAACCGCCGTCTTCTGGAGGATTATGTGAAGGTGTAACAACAATACCGTCAGCTAATTCATGAGGATGTAATTTGTTATGACACACGACCGCGTGGCTAATCACCGGTGTAGGTGTAAAATCGTCGTTTTCTTGCGTGATCACTTGTACTTCGTTAGCAACAAGCACTTCAATCGCTGAATTGTAAGCCGCCTCACTTAACGCGTGCGTATCCTTACCTAAGAATAGCGGTCCAAAAATATTATTTTGTTTTCGGTAATCACAAATTGCTTGAGTAATGGCGAGAATGTGAGATTCATTGAATTTCACATCATATGAACAACCTCGGTGCCCTGAAGTACCAAAAGCAACACAATGTTCAGGGTTTTGCTCTAGATCGGGTTCATTTAAATAATAAGCAGACACTAATTTTGGTACATTTACTAAATCTGATTGTGTTGCAGGTTTCCCTGCACCGGAATGAATCGCCATTACATTTCCTTTATAAGTAGTCTCGAATTTTTTCAGCTTGTTCAGCACTATAGCCTAAGCCAAGTGCCACTTCGTGTAGCATCATTTTCTTACGGGTAGTATTTGAGTTGGTCATTACCCAGTATTCACTGTCGGTAATGTTTTTTGGATTCATACTGCTGCCACTGTTTACTAACGCTTCTTTGCTGGTTGCGAAGTAAACGCGATCACGCCCTTGCACATCCAATACCGCTGAAAAATCAGTTTTATGAGTTCTATGTAAAGCAGATAAAATAAACAAAAAGCGCCCTACTACGCCTTTTTGCATCGCCAACTCTTCTTTATTGAGTATATTAAAAACACTGGCATGCGCTTGTGTCAATGGTGTGACAGCGGCTGACTTTTTATTCTCGGTCGATGAGGTGTGTTCAGTTGTTTGAGTCGTCTTTGCAACCTCATGCGTGACGGGCTGTTCTGGTTTTTCTTGCGCGGCTAAATCATTTTCGCCGTGAATATTTAATAAACGACGTAAAATAGTTGAGGCGCTTTCGCCTATACTTTGAGTGTTACTTGCAATGTATTGATATAACTCGTCGTCTATGTCAATTTTTTTCATGTTATTCCTGTCGTTACGGGTCACATTTTTTTCATCCATGCTGATTATACCCAAACCTGATTTAATTCTCTATGTTTTGCAATTTGTTATTTCACTAGGCAAACTAGGCACACTTTTATGAGATTAGTTTTGGAAACTGTGATGCTGTTAAATTACAAACAAACTGGCCAAGGGCCGCATGTAATTTTGATCCATGGATTGTTTGGTTCACTGGAAAATTTAAATGTTATTGCCAATGCATTGGCAGAAAATTTTACCGTAACGAATCTTGATTTACGTAACCATGGCCGTTCACCACACAGTGATATTATGGATTACCCGGCAATGGCTGACGACGTACTCGCCTTAATGGACCATTTAGGTATTGATAAAGCCCATTTAGTCGGTCACTCTATGGGCGGGAAAGTTGCTATGCAAATAGCACATATTAATCCAAGCTCAGTAAATAAACTTGTAGTATTAGATATCGCCCCCGTTGCATATCAAAGTCGTCATGATGATATCATTGCGGCACTAAAGCTGGTAAAAAGCCATGCTATTAATGACCGCAAAGAAGCGGATAAATTAATGACGCAGCTAATACCTGAATTAGGTGTTCGCCAGTTTTTGCTAAAAAGCTATGCGAAAAACGAACTTGGTGAACTGCAGTGGCGCTTTAATTTGACTACCCTAAGTGAAAAATATCGCAATATTTTAGCAAATATTAAAGCAAATGATTCTTGTTTATGCGATACTTTATTTATCAAAGGGAACGATTCTGATTATATATTGCCTGAATATCGTGAAGCTATTATGGCTCAATTTAGCAACGCAAAAGCAAAAATTATTCATGGCGCAGGTCATTGGTTGCATGCCCAAAAACCAATGGCGGTTAATAAGTCTATCAATGATTTTTTAATGGCTTAATAAAGCAAAATTTAATCACGTATTTTTGACTTAGCGCACTAAATTATTACAATTTTATATGCTATAGTACGCGCCGTTTAATTTAAAGGTTATACGTTGATGGTCAGTCAGTTAATTAACGAATTTGATACCCTTGGGTTGTACTTTGGCTTAGCCGGTGTGTTCTTTTTTATCGGTATGGCTATCCAAGACGTACTAAAAAAAGGTAATGTGCCTAAATTTGGCCGTTATGTAGTATGGCTTGTGCTATTTTTAGGGTGTTCTGGTTTTATCGCTAAAGGACTTATTCAAGTTTTTTGGCAAGGTGCGGGTGTGGGTTAACCATGGCTAAGTCTGAAACAGATAGAACAACGCTCGATTTATTTGAATACGAAAAACGCCCCGGCAGACCAAAAACGAATCCCCTACCAAGGGAGGTTCAGTTAAAGGTAAATAAACGTAATCAAATAAAAAGAGATAAAGCACGTGGTTTAAAGCGTGTCGAATTTAAAGTTTCATCGCAGTTATATCAAGCGTTAAGCGATATGGCCGATGCACAAAATATTAGCCGCAGTGCGCTGATTGAAACTATTTTACAAGAAAGATTGGCTATTGATAGATAAAAGGTTTTAAATCCATGGCAAGTGTAGGTATTTTTTTCGGAAGTGACACAGGTAACACAGAACACGTAGCTAAAATGATCCAAAAAGAATTGGGTAAAAAGTTAGTGGCTGTGCATGATATTGCTAAAAGTTCAAAAGAACAGATCGCAGAATTTGATTTAATCTTATTTGGCATTCCTACTTGGTATTATGGTGAAGCACAATGTGATTGGGATGACTTTTTCCCTGAATTAGAAGAAGTTGATTTTGATGGCAAGCTTGTGGCTATTTTTGGCTGTGGCGATCAAGAAGACTACGCTGAATACTTCCTTGATGCGATGGGTATGATCAATGACATCGTTACTGAGCGTGGCGCTATTGTTGTGGGTCATTGGCCAACACAAGGGTATGATTTTGAAGCCTCGAAAGGCATGGCTGATGACAACCATTTTGTTGGTTTAGGCATTGATGAAGACCGTCAACCAGAGCTTACTGAACAACGTGTAAAAGCATGGTCAGCACAAGTTTATGAAGAAATGTGTTTAAGTGAACTTGCTGATTAAATGCACTTTATTGCTAGTAATCGTATAAAATAGTGACGTTCGTTTTCCTATTACACATTTTATAAGTATTTCTAGCAATTGATCTTTGCACTTAATGACTAGGCACGTTATTCTTATCGTTGCTAATGTGTCGTGTACATCTTTGTAAGGTGTCTAGTATAACCAAATATAATTGAGACAGATTTAATGACTGATCATAACTTGGAATTAAAAAAAGCCGGCTTAAAAGTAACTTTGCCGCGTATTAAAATTTTAGAGATTTTACAATCTCCAGATAACCAACACATCAGCGCTGAAGATGTTTACAAAATTCTTTTGGACCTAGGTGAAGAAATTGGCCTTGCTACTGTGTACCGCGTACTTAACCAATTTGATGATGCGGGTATTGTTAGCCGTCACCATTTTGAAGGCGGTAAGTCAGTATTTGAACTCTCTGGTAGCACACACCATGATCATCTTGTATGTTTAAAATGTGGTAAAGTTGTTGAATTTGAAGATGAAATGATTGAACGTCGTCAACTTGAAATTTCAGAAGAAAATGGTATTAAATTAACCAACCACTCTCTTTATCTGTATGGCGAGTGTACTGACACTGCAGCATGTAAAGCATTTGCTGATAGCCAATAATTTATTAGCTGAATAAAAAAAACCTGCAAATTGCAGGTTTTTTTATATCTGTTACTTTTATCCCCTCGCCTTTGAGCGAAGGGATAAAAAACTACTGCTGTGTTTTAGTCCAAGAATCACGTAAACCAACTGTTTGGTTAAATACAATATTCTCTGACTTAGTATCACGGCTGAAGTACCCTGTACGTTCAAATTGAAAACCTTGTGCAGGCTCTGCATTAGCAAGTGATGGCTCAAGTTTTGCGTTTGCTAAAACCACTAATGAATCAGGATTTAAAGTTGTTGCAAAGTCTTCAGCTGCTGCAGGATTTGGTACGCTGAATAACCGATCATATAAACGAACTTCTGCGGTGATTGACTCACTGGCTGACACCCAGTGGATAACGCCCTTCACTTTACGTCCATCAGTTGGATTTTTGCCCAGCGTTTGTGGATCATAGCTACAGAAAATCGTGGTTATTTCGCCATTTTCGTCTTTTTCAACACGCTCTGCTTTAATAACATAAGCACCACGTAAACGAACTTCTTTATCAAGTACTAAGCGCTTGAATTTGTTATTTGCTTCTTCTTTGAAGTCTTCACGTTCAATATAAATTTCACGGGTGAACGGAACATCACGACGACCCATACTTTCATCATTTGGATGATTTGCAATTGATAAGGTTTCAACGGTATCAACAGCATAGTTTTCAATGATGATTTTAACCGGATCGAGAACGGCCATGGCACGTGGAGCATGTTCGTTTAAGTCTTCACGGATACAGGCTTCAAGCATGCCCATTTCAACCATGTTTTCTTGTTTGGTTACGCCAATACGTAAGCAAAATTCGCGAATTGATGCTGGTGTATAACCACGACGGCGAAGACCTGCAATGGTAGGCATACGTGGATCATCCCACCCTTCAACATACTCATTGACCACTAAGTCATTTAGCTTACGCTTTGACATTATAGTATATTCAAGGTTTAACCTTGAAAACTCAATTTGTTGTGGATGACATTCAAGACTGATGTTATCTAACACCCAATCATATAAACGGCGGTTATCTTGAAATTCAAGTGTACACAATGAATGGGTAATGCCCTCTAACGCATCTGAGATACAGTGCGTAAAGTCATACATTGGGTAAATACACCATTTGTCACCGGTTTGATGATGATGAGCAAAACGCACACGATAAATAATAGGATCACGCAGCACCATAAATGAGCTGGCCATATCGATTTTTGCACGTAGTACACACTCGCCTTCTTTAAATTCACCAGCACGCATTTTTTCAAATAGTGCTAGGTTTTCTGAAGGACTAGTATCACGGGTTGGACTATTTTTACCAGGCTCTTTTAACGTGCCGCGATATTCACGCGCTTGATCAGCTGTTAAAAAGCACACATAGGCTAAGCCTTTATTAATAAGCTCTACAGCATAGTCATACAAAGTATCAAAATAGTTTGACGAATACTTTATTTCACCATCCCAGTTAAAACCTAACCACTGAACATCTTCTTTGATTGAATTAACGTAGTTAATATCTTCTTTTTCAGGGTTAGTATCATCAAAACGTAAATTACATTGACCACTGTAGTCTTGCGCTATACCAAAATTTAAACAAATTGATTTAGCATGACCAATATGTAAAAAACCATTTGGCTCAGGTGGAAAACGAGTATGTGTAGACGCATGTTTACCTGATGCTAAATCTTCATCAATACGGGTTCTTATAAAGTTACTTGGGCGATTCTCAATTTCCGCCATAGGAATACAATCCTCACAATAGTGCATGGTGACAAAACTACTGCATTATACCCAAACCATCCCAAGATGCGAGTTTCAGTTGGAATTAAAAGCGATTTAGGCAAGGCATTGATTGCAAGTAATAGTGGTTCTATTGGTAAAATCAATAACGCAGTATAAATCGCTTTTAAACCAACCCGTTGGGCGTTTCGCAGGCACTTACTCTCATCGTTGTTACTTCTTAAAAGGGACTACCATTGTTGCAAAGTAACGCCTTGATATTAAGCCCCTGTGAAACGCTGAATTCTGCATATTGAGGTGGTTTGGGTATATTATAAAAACAAACCTTAACATACAGTAATAGATGCGGGTTTATTACATATTGTGTGCTTAGCTGAAGAACCACGTCTGGGTTGTTATTTAACCTCTTAATGGCGATAAATTGTTCTAGCGCAATAAAACAGTCATTCAACCAAGCTACAGTGGCGTCATTAAAGTAATTCTTTTAAGGAGAAAATAATGGCTTCACTTTCACAGCATCGCGTTTATATCCCAACTACTGCACGCGCAAACCAATATATCTTAGCGGAGTTCGTACCCAGTGCCGATTTATACGCACGTTTTAGCAATATACAGCAATGTTATGAACGTTTAGCACGACAGCTATTCTCTTCATGTGATGAATACGAGCTACACAATGTACATTTGATAGCAAACGATAAGCTTCCCGTTGTTAGGTTTCATGAAGAGTCTTATTGCTTACAAACAGAAAAACAAATTTTATTCTTTTATAACCCGCGTTACCATGAAGCGCATAAATGCATTTACGACAGTAGCAAACCCAGTAAAAAAATTCGCTTGCTCTTCCTTGCTACTGGTGAAGACTTGCGTGCGAATGCTGCTATATTCCATACCCGTGTTAAAAAAGTACTCGAATACCTACAAAGCACATTATTGATCGATGAAACAGCAATAAAAGTGCGTGATCATCAGCATTTAACCTATGACTTGTTCGCCAAAGCGAAAGGATGTAAAGAAAGCTACGGTTATAAACTTAGAGGACTCTACCCTCGCTACCAAAGCCGCCATTGTACACTCCCCGCAGAACATAATGAGATGACTTATACGACATTTGCGATCCCAATAACACGTACCATTAAAACTCAGTTTCATCATTTACTTAATAAGCCAACATTCACAGAGTTTTACCAGTATTTTTATGACGCATTTATTCAGCAATGCGCCGCCAAAAATTTACATTTAGCGGCGATGATAGCAAATGGTACGATGCCAATAATTAGAAACAGTAAGACTGATAACAACGATGGCAATCATGAATTGCAAAAGCTGAGCTTTTCAACCGACGATCAAAAAACGCAATACAGTCATTATTGGCATGATGAAAAACTAGTAGATTCACTGCATTTTGTTATTGTTGCCAGTGAAAAAGACGAACAAGGAATTGGCCACGGTCGGTTTATGAATCAAGTTGAAAGTGTGATCCGTACACTCATCGAACCATTATCTATTAATAAAGAGCGCCAAGATATCACTGTGCGATTTTTTCAACATATCAATCATTATCTATAATAGCGAGCTTGTCGATAATGACCCCCTTAAGCTAAGTTCAGGTTAACTACAAACCTTATCCCTGCCAGTATTTTTAGCATGGTAAAGGTTTGTGTCAGCAACTTTTAATAATGTATTAAGGGCTAATCCTGGCTGCATTTGTGCGACCCCAGCACTGCTTGTTAAAGTGATTTTTTTATCGGTCAAGCTTAACGATTTTAAACAAATGCATAAGTTACCGATAAAATCATGCCCTTGTGCAAGTGTTAAGTTTGGCATTACCACAATAAACTCTTCACCACCAAAGCGAGCAAATTGATACTCAGTATCAGCTAACTGCTCAGTAAGTAACGCGCTAAAAGCAATTAGGGCTTGATCACCGATATCATGACCATATTGATCATTTACTTGTTTAAAATGATCAATATCTAAAATTGAAACTGAAAAGTTTTGTTGCTTCCCGATAAGTTGCGATGCAATAAAATCGAGAATATAACGACGGTTATGAGCTCCAGTGAGTGGATCTGTATTTGCTCTGCGTTGGCTTCGTAAATATGCTTTGCGTTGATTTAATGCGAAAATTGTAATGCTTAATATCGCTAATATACCAATAACAGAATAGGCTGCTTGTAACTGTCCTTCTTTAGCTAACTTATCTAAAGTAATTTGTTGGTATTTTAATTTCTCTTCAGCCAACTGCAATTTGATATCTTGTTGAGTAGATTCAAATCGTGAGCGTGCTTCTTGCTCGAGTTTCTGCTGCGTTGTTTCTTTTGCTTGCTCTGTAAGCTTAATCAATAACTTCAGTGCATTAGTAGCCTCTGCAAAACGACCTAATTGTTCTAGGCTTTGCGCCTTTAAGCTAAGTGTATTACGGCTGTAACGGTTATTAAGCGGCCTATCGTAATCAGTCAACAATAACTCTGATGCTTGAATATATTCAAGTGCTTGCTCTGGTTGCTGTAATGCTAAGAAAGTTTTAGCAAATCCATTATTTAACGCAATTATATGCGCTGGATTTACAATCACTTTATTGACATAACTTTTAGCCAAGTATAGTAGTTGCAACGCTTGCGAATATTTTTTTTGCTTCAGAGCGACATTTGCCTTACCAGCTGGTGCAAAAAAAAGATAGCGCGGTGCTTTTACCATTGCTGATAACATTATCATTTCTTCATAACAAGCCGCCGCTGAATCAAGTTTTTCAGCGCGCTCATATGTCATGCATAAGATATAGATAACAGGCAAACCATTGACAACATCGCCGTTTTTGCTGGCGATATCGCGCGCCAAAACTGCATATTGCTCACCTTTCTCAAATAGTGACATGGTCGAATAATATGCCGCTAAACTATCATAAACATAAAGCATGGTAGTTGATGACATATTCGTAGTTTTCGCTTCAATGTAGGCATTTTCGATAATTTCTATTGCTTTAGGGTATTCCTCTTGCCAGAGCAACAGAGCTCCTTCAATAGACTCAGCTTGTACCAACATCTCTAAATCGTTTGCTTGAGTAAAGGCATTTTGTGCTAAGCGGATTTGTTTAATACTTTCAGGTAACAGCCCTTCTTCTAAAGAAAAAACACTCCGATACATTAACCAATAACCTTGGATCCAATCATCGTCTTTAGGCAGTTGTTGTTGGGCAAGTTCAAAGTAACTTTGTGAACGTGCGATATCACCTTTAAATAAATACAGCCGCGCTAACAAAGTATTATTATAAGCGTGTTCAGTGGTAGAAATACCCTGAGCTGCTTGTGTAAGAACTAATTCTTCGATCAACTGATTTGGTTCAGCTAATGCGCGTTGTTCGGTTACTAAAAATGCGGTACGAAATGAAGTAGATGAAAATAAATTGAAAGAGCAACAAAAGCATACAAGGTAGACTGTAAAATAAATTATTCGCATTACTGCTAGATCTTCCAATGATAAAAAGCAATCGCACATTATAACGGCAGTTTTGATTATTACCAGTAGATTTTATTGAAACAAGCTATTGATTTTTATTATTAAATAAACAGCTAAAGATTCTGAAATTTATTATTATCTAGACATAATACTTATAAATAATGGCAATAAAAAAGGCTCACTAAGTGAGCCTTTTTTCAAAACATAGCAGGTTATTACCAGCCAGTTTTTTCTTTAAGTGCTTTACCGATATCAGCAAGTGAACGTACAGTTTTTACGCCCGCAGCTTCTAATGCAGCAAACTTCTCATCAGCAGTACCTTTACCGCCAGCGATGATTGCGCCAGCATGACCCATACGCTTACCTTCTGGTGCAGTAACACCAGCAATGTAAGAAACAACAGGCTTAGTAACGTTAGCTTTGATGTACTCTGCAGCTTCTTCTTCTGCAGTACCACCGATTTCACCGATCATTACGATCGCTTCAGTTTGTGGATCTTTTTCGAACATTTCTAAAACGTCGATAAAGTTAGTACCAGGAATTGGGTCGCCACCAATACCAACACAGGTAGACTGACCGAAACCTGCATCTGTAGTTTGTTTAACAGCTTCGTACGTTAAAGTACCAGAGCGAGAAACAATACCTACTTTACCAGGTTTGTGGATGTGACCAGGCATGATACCAATCTTAGTCTCACCAGGAGTGATAACACCTGGACAGTTAGGACCGATCATACGAGTACCTGTTTGATCTAGTTTAACTTTAACGTCAACCATATCAAGTGTAGGGATACCTTCAGTGATACAAACGATTAGCTCGATGCCCGCATCGATTGCTTCTAAGATAGCATCTTTACAAAAAGGTGCTGGTACATAGATAACTGATGCAGTTGCGCCAGTTGCTTCTACAGCATCACGTACAGTGTTAAATACTGGAAGACCAAGGTGCGTTTGACCGCCTTTACCTGGGCTTACACCACCAACCATTTGTGTACCGTACTCAAGCGCTTGCTCAGAGTGGAAAGTACCTTGGCCACCGGTGAAACCTTGACAGATAACTTTTGTATCTTTATTGATTAATACAGACATTATTTGCCCTCCGCAGCAGCAACAACTTTTTCAGCCGCGTCTGTTAGTGATTCAGCAGCAATGATATCTAGACCAGAGTTCTTAAGAACTTCACGACCTAGCTCAGCGTTAGTACCTTCTAAACGTACAACTACTGGTACGTTTACGCCAACTTCTTTAACTGCACCAATGATGCCTTCAGCGATCATGTCACAACGAACGATACCACCGAAGATGTTAACTAAAACGGCTTTAACGTTGTCATCAGAAAGAATGATTTTGAATGCTTCTGATACACGTTCTTTAGTCGCGCCGCCGCCAACATCTAGGAAGTTTGCAGGCTTGCCACCGTGTAGGTTTACGATGTCCATAGTACCCATTGCTAGGCCTGCACCGTTAACCATACAACCAACGTTACCGTCTAATGCAACGTAGTTAAGTTCAAAACTTGCTGCATGAGCTTCACGTGCATCTTCTTGTGATGGATCGTGGAAATCACGCATTTTAGGTTGACGGTAAAGTGCATTACCATCGATACCGATTTTGCCGTCAAGACAGTGAAGGTTACCTTCATCAGTGATAACAAGCGGGTTGATTTCAAGTAGTGCGAAATCGAAATCAGTAAACATTTTACCAAGACCCATAAAGATCTGTACGAACTGTTTCATTTGTACTGGGTTAAGACCCAATTTAAAACCTAGTTCACGTGCTTGGTAAGCTTGAGGACCTACTAATGGGTCGATCTCTGCTTTGTGGATAAGCTCTGGTGTTTCTTCAGCAACAGTTTCAATTTCAACACCGCCTTCAGTAGACGCCATGAAAACAACTTTGCGAGATGCACGGTCAACAACTGCACCTAAGTACAATTCGTTGGCGATATCAGTACAGCTTTCTACTAAAATTTTAGCAACTGGCTGACCATTCTCGTCTGTTTGGTAAGTAACTAGGTTTTTACCTAACCAGTTAGCTGCAAACGCTTTAACTTCGTCGATAGTTTTAACTAGCTTTACACCGCCAGCTTTACCACGTCCACCTGCGTGAACCTGAGTTTTAACAACCCACATATCACCGCCGATTTTCTCAGCAGCTGCTGCAGCTTCTTCAGGTGTATCGCAAGCGAAACCTTGAGAAACTGGTAAACCATATTCGGCAAAAAGTTGTTTTGCCTGATACTCATGCAAATTCATGATGCTTTATCCAATTTTTTATACTAAAAGAGCTGACTATTTTTATAAATAGACAGCTATCCCAAATTGCGCACCTAGTATAGATCCCAAGGCTTAACATGAAAACCCCAGTACGACCAAAGGCGCAAAAAAAAAGCTGTGAATATGACTCACAGCTTATATTTTATACTACTGAATTAAACATCCAGTAATAAACGAGTTGGATCTTCAAGTAACTCTTTAATTGTTACTAAGAAGCCAACAGATTCTTTACCATCTATTTGGCGATGATCATAAGATAATGCCAAATACATCATAGGAAGAATTTCAACTTTACCATTCACAGCCATTGGACGATCTTGGATTTTATGCATACCCAAAATTGAAGACTGCGGTAAGTTAATAATAGGTGTTGATAGTAACGAACCGAACACACCACCGTTAGTGATAGTGAAGTTACCACCGGTCATATCGTCAAGCGTCAGCTTACCGTCACGACCTTTAAGTGCTAGTTCACGAATACCTTTTTCGATTTCAGCAACAGATAGCTTATCGCAATCTTTTAGTACTGGAGTTACTAAACCGCGCGGCGTAGAAACAGCAATGCTGATATCAAAATAGTTGTGGTATACGATATCATCGCCATCAATTGAAGCATTTACATCAGGGAAGCGTTTTAGTGCTTCAGTAACTGCTTTTACGTAAAAAGACATGAAACCTAAACGGATACCGTGACGTTTCTCGAACACTTCTTGATACTGCTTACGAAGATCCATGATTGGTTTCATGTTAACTTCGTTAAATGTCGTTAACATTGCAGTAGAGTTTTTCGCTTCAAGAAGACGATTAGCAATGGTTTTACGTAAACGTGTCATAGGCACGCGTTTTTGTGTACGGTCACCCATTGGTGCCGCTGGCGCTGCTTCAGCTTTCGCCGCAGGAGCTGGTGACTTCAAGAATTGATCAACATCTTCTTTTGTCACACGACCATTTTTACCAGAGCCTTTAATTTTAGAAGCATCTAGGCCTTTTTCTGCGATTAAACGACGCACTGACGGTGTTAACACGTCTGAGCTATCGCTAGAATCAGCAGCTGGAGCTTGTTCTTTTGCTGCAGGGGCTGCAGCTGGTGCGCCACCGGCTTTAACTTTACCGATAACTTGGTCACCCAGTACTGTATCGCCTTCTGCGTGAATAATTTCACCCATTACGCCATCTTCTTGAGCAACAACTTCAAGAACAACTTTATCAGTTTCGATATCAACTAGGTTTTGATCGCGTGTTACTGCGTCACCTGGTTGCACATGCCAAGTAGCTACTGTCGCGTCTGCGACTGATTCTGGAAGTACAGGTACTTTAATGTCCACTTCTTTACCTTCTGATGCTGGTGCTGATTGCGCCGCTGGCGCGTTTTCTTGTTTGTCCGAAGCTGGTGCAGCTTCGCTCTTTGCGTCTTCAGTTGGCGCAGCTGCATCAGCCTCACCAATGATACCGATCACTTGGTCGCCAAGTACGGTTGCACCTTCTTCTTGTGAAATTTCAGTGATCACACCATCATGTGGTGCAACAACTTCTAAAACAACTTTGTCTGTTTCGATATCTACTAAGTTCTGATCACGGCTTACTTTGTCGCCAACACTTACATGCCATGTAGCAACGGAAGCATCAGCAACCGACTCAGGAAGAACAGGAACTTTAATTTCTGTGCTCATTGCTTATCCTTTATTTTCAATAGTAAGCGCGTCTGCGACAAGCGCTTGTTGTTCTTTAGTATGCACTGACATATAACCACACGCTGGAGAAGCAGAGGCTTTACGACCTGCATATTTAAGCTTCGCACCTTGTGGGATTGCATCTACAAAGTGGTGTTGTGAACAATACCAAGCACCTTGGTTTTGCGGCTCTTCTTGACACCAAACAAAGTCTTTCACATGTTGATAACGCGCCATAATGGCTTCCATTTCATCATGTGGGAATGGGTATAACTGTTCAACACGCACAATAGCTATATTGTCTTGCTCAAGCTTACGACGCTCTTGTAATAGCTCGTAGTAAACTTTACCACTACAAAATACTACGCGTTCTACTTTCTTAGCATCAATATCATCGATTTCATCGATCATATTATGGAATACACCTTCTGCAAGCTCTTCAAGCGACGACGTTGCAAGTGGATGACGTAACAATGATTTAGGTGTCATAACAATCAGTGGGCGACGCAGTGGTCTTACTGATTGACGACGTAACATTGCATATACTTGTGCCGGTGTTGATGGCACACATACTTGCATGTTGTGATCAGCACATAGCTGTAAGAAACGCTCTAAACGTGCTGAACTGTGCTCAGGACCTTGCCCTTCATAACCATGTGGCAATAAAATGGTCAGTCCACATAAGCGGCCCCATTTTTGCTCACCTGAACTTAAGAATTGGTCAAATACAACTTGGGCGCCGTTAGCAAAATCACCAAACTGTGCTTCCCACAATACTAGTGATGTTGGCTCTGCTGTCGCATAACCATATTCAAACGCCACAACCGCTTCTTCTGAAAGCACAGAGTCAAATACTTGGAAAGTACCTTGATCTTCACTTAAGTGCTGTAAAGGCGTGTAAGTGGCCCCATCAGTTTGACTATGTACAACTGCATGGCGGTGGAAGAAAGTACCACGCCCTGAATCTTGGCCTGTTAAACGAATATCAGTGCCTTCAGTTGCGATTGTTGCATAAGCAAGTGTTTCTGCCATACCCCAATCAAGTGGTTTCTCACCGTTAGCCATTAATTTGCGATCATCGTAAATCTTTTTAACGCGAGACTGGGCTTTATATTGCTCAGGGTAACTTGCTATTTTGTTACCCAGTTCTTTTAATTTTTCAACTGGAACGCTGGCATCGTAATCAACACTCCATTCATGGCCAACATACTTAGCCCAATCAGATGAGTGTGATGTTTCTGGTTGAATTTCTTCAACAACACAATTGCCTTCGTCTAAACCATTACGGTAGTCATCAGCCAGTGCTTTAATTTCATCTTCAGTAAACGAGCCTTCAGCCATTAACTGATCTGCGTAGATCAAACGTGGCACAGGGTGTTTTTTGATTTTTTGGTACATGATCGGTTGAGTCGCATTCGGCTCATCCGCTTCATTATGGCCGTGACGACGATAACAAACTAGATCAATAACCACATCACGTTTAAATTGATTTCTGAAATCAAGTGCTATTTGCGTAACAAATGCAACCGCTTCAGGGTCATCTGAATTAACGTGGAAAATAGGCGATTGCACCATTTTTGCGATGTCTGTACAGTAATCTGTTGAACGTACATCGTATTGTTTGCTTGTAGTAAAACCAACTTGGTTGTTCACTACAATGCGAATACTACCACCACAACTAAACGCATTTGTTTGCGATAAGTTAAAGGTTTCTTGAACAACACCTTGGCCTGCAACTGCCGAATCACCATGAATGGTGATAGGTAGTGCTTTAATACCTGAACTGTCACCCAAACGGTCTAAACGTGCACGAACCGAGCCCATAACTACTGGGTTTACGATTTCAAGATGCGATGGGTTAAAGGCAAGAGCCATATGAACTTTGCCACCTTTAGTAGCAAAATCCGAAGAGTAACCCATGTGGTATTTAACATCACCTGAGCTTAATGTTTCTTTATGCTTGCCAGCAAACTCATCAAATAGTTCTGATGGATTTTTACCAAGTACATTGACAAGAACATTTAAGCGACCACGGTGAGCCATACCAATTACCGCTTCTTGTTGGCCACTTTCGCCAGCACGGTGAATAAGCTCTTTCAGCATCGGTACTAACGCATCACCACCTTCAAGTGAGAAACGTTTAGCACCGGGGAACTTAGCCCCTAAATATTTTTCAAGACCATCCGCTGCGGTTAATCCTTTTAGGATACGCAACTTTTCATCTTTACTGAATGTTGGACGTGATTGCACTGACTCTAAACGTTGCTGTAACCAACGCTTTTCTTCAGTTGATGTGATGTGCATATACTCAGCGCCAACAGAACCACAGTATGTGGTCATTAGAGCTTGATATAACTCACCTAAAGGCATGGTATCGCGGCCTACGGCAAACGATCCCACGTTAAATTCACGGTCAAAATCAGCTTTAGATAATTCATGATATTCAAGCTCTAAGTCTCGAACACGTTCACGTTGCCAAATGCCCAATGGATCTAAGTTGGCATTTTGGTGACCACGGAAACGGAAAGCATTTATAAGCTGGAGAACTTTGACTTGTTTAGGGTCACTGCTTCCACCTTCTGCTACCACTACTTCTCTATGCTTGTTTTTCGCAAGCGCCGCAAACTGTGCCCGAACTTCTGAATGCTTAACTTCAACATCCACACCATCAACTTTTGGTAATTGTTCGAACACTTCTCGCCATTCTTCTGGCACAGAAGTCGCATTGTCTAAATACGCTTCATAAAGCTCTTCTATATAAGCAACGTTTCCGCCGTTTAAATGTGAAGATTCTAGCCATGCCTTCATCACACCTTCGTGCATTTATAAGCCCTTTTCTTTAGCGCAGAAATTAATTGTTATAACAAGATGGCTAATTTACATTAGCCATCTTACATTTATCAATATTATTAAACTGAACGGTTTATTAACATTGATTTGATTTGTCCGATTGCCTTAGTTGGATTAAGACCTTTAGGACAAACGCTAACACAGTTCATGATACTGTGACAACGGAACACGCTGAATGCATCGTCTAAGTCAGCTAAACGCTCTTCTGTTGCTGTATCTCGGCTATCTGCCAAGAAACGGTAAGCATGAAGAAGACCAGCTGGACCGATGAACTTGTCTGGATTCCACCAAAACGAAGGACACGATGTTGAACAACATGCACATAGAATACACTCATACAAGCCATCTAACTTGTCACGTTCTTCAATTGATTGAAGACGCTCACCTGCAGCAGGTGTATCGTTAATTAGATAAGGCTTTACTTTTTCGTATTGAGTGTAGAACTGACTCATGTCAATAACAAGGTCACGTACCACTGGTAAACCTGGTAATGGACGAATTACGATTTTACCTTTGCCACCTTTTTGTAGCGTTGATAAAGGAGTAATACATGCTAAACCATTTTTACCATTCATGTTAACACCGTCAGAGCCACACACACCTTCACGGCATGAACGACGAAATGATAACGTTGGATCTTGCTCTTTTAATAATAAAAGTGCATCCAATACCATCATGTCGTGGCCTTCTTCCGTTTGCAAAGTATATTCTTGCATACGGGGGGCGTTATCAACATCTGGATTATAACGATAAACAGAAAATTGTACTTGTGCCATCGTCTCGCTCCTAGTAGGTACGTGCTTTAGGTGGAAATGCTTCGCGCAGTTTCGGCGCATAGTTTACATCACGCTTGCTCATTTCATCCGTTACCGGATTGAATACTGAGTGACATAACCAGTTTTCGTCATCACGATCTGGGAAGTCAAAGCGAGAGTGTGCACCACGGCTTTCTGTACGGAAGTTTGCAGCAACTGCTGTTGAGTATGCTGTTTCCATCATGTTATCTAACTCTAGACATTCGATACGTGCAGTGTTGAAGTCTGATGATTTATCATCAAGACGCGCATGCTGCAGACGTTCACGAATTTCTTTAAGCTCTTTTAGACCGGCTGCCATTGACTCACCTTCACGGAATACCGAGAAGTTAAGTTGCATACACTGCTGTAGGTCTTTCTTGATTTGTACTGGATCTTCGCCTTGACCAACTGTTGAGTTCTCCCAACGATTGAAACGAGCGAGTGCAGCGTCTAAATCTGATTCTGAGGCATCTTTTGATACTTCAACGTCATTTAGGTAAGTGCCAAGGAAGTTACCTGCAGCACGCCCAAACACAACTAAATCAAGTAATGAGTTACCACCTAGGCGGTTTGCACCGTGTACAGATACACAGGCAATTTCACCAACAGCAAATAAACCTTCAACTACTTTTTCGTTGCCGTTAGCATCGATTTGTAGCGCTTGACCATTTACGTTAGTAGGAACACCACCCATCATATAGTGACAAGTAGGGATTACTGGAATTGGCTCTTTTGCAGGGTCAACGTGAGCAAATGTTTTAGCAAGATCACATACACCTGGAAGACGTAGGTTAAGCGTTTCTTCACCTAAGTGATCAAGTTTAAGCTTAATGTGTGGACCCCAAGGACCATCACAACCACGACCTTCACGAATTTCTGTCATCATTGAACGGGCAACAACATCGCGTGACGCTAAGTCTTTCGCATTCGGTGCATAACGTTCCATGAAGCGTTCGCCATCTTTATTTAAAAGATAACCACCTTCACCACGACAACCTTCCGTTACTAGCGTACCCGCACCAGCAATACCGGTTGGGTGAAACTGCCACATTTCCATGTCTTGCATAGAAATGCCAGCACGTGTCGCCATACCAACACCGTCACCAGTGTTAATGTGAGCATTAGTAGTTGAAGCGAAGATACGACCCGCACCACCTGTTGCTAGTACCACAGCTTTTGATTTGAAATAAACAACTTCGCCTGTTTCAATATCAATAGCAGTACAACCAACTACATTACCATCATCGTTTTTAACTAAATCTAATGCATACCACTCAGAGAATACATTGGTTTTGTTTTTAACGTTTTGTTGATAAAGAAGGTGCAATAACGCATGACCTGTACGGTCAGCCGCAGCCGCGGTACGTGCTGCTTGCTCGCCACCAAAGTTTTTCGATTGACCACCGAAAGGACGTTGGTAAACACGGCCATTTTCAAAACGAGAAAACGGTAGACCCATGTTTTCTAATTCAGTAATTGCTTCTGGGCCAGTTTTACACATATATTCGATAGCGTCTTGGTCACCGATGAAATCGGAACCTTTAACGGTATCGTACATGTGCCATTCCCAGTTATCTTCATGTGAGTTACCCAGCGCAACCGTAATACCACCTTGTGCAGACACAGTGTGTGAACGCGTTGGGAAAACTTTAGAGATAAGTGCACAGGTTTTACCTGATTCAGTGATTGCAAGTGCCGCGCGCATACCCGCACCACCTGCGCCAATCACGACGGCATCAAATTCACGAACAGAATATTTCACTTAAACACCCCATAGAACGATTAGACCAATTGCTACGTATGCAGCGGCCATTAGGTTCAAAACAAAACCTAAAACAGCACGCAATTTTGCGCATTTAACGTAGTCAGTCAGTACTTGCCAAAGGCCAATACGGGTATGAACCATAATGCAAACAAGGGTAATTAGTGTGAACCCTTTCATTGCTAGGTTTGAAAACAGGCCTTGCCATGCTTCGAAAGTGACTTCTGGTGTACATAAGAAGTAGCCAATAATAAAAATCGCATACGCGGTAATTACTAGTGCCGTGGTACGTAACGAGACATAATCTTGTATGCCGTCACGTTTTAGAGTTGCTTGATTTAAAACCATATCCACCCCCCTGCTAATACAGAAGCCACAACGCCAAGTGCCATTGCAATTTTAGCGCTAAGGTTACCTGATTCAAGTTCTTCCCAATGTCCCATATCCATAATGATATGACGGATACCACCAATAAGGTGATACGCCAATACAGAAATGGTGCCCCAAGCTATAAATTTGGCAATGAATCCGCTAAACAGACCCTTGACGAATTCAAAACCTTCAGCTGAAGAAAGAGACTCTGACCAAGCCCAAATGACAAACGTTAAAGCAAAAAATAATGCAACACCGGTGACGCGGTGAAAAATTGATGCTTTAGCCGCTGCCGGCATAGATATAGTTGTTAGATCTAGATTTACAGGTCTTTGCTTTTTCACAGTTACTTGCCCATCTTGCCCACTAGGAGCTCATCTACTTGTTTTTCTTAACCCACCAAAAAACGATTTTTCTGATGGAACTATCTAAGTAAAGCGTTTTGTTACGACTAAAATTCACATTTTTGCAAAGATTAGCTGTAAAAATAACGTTTACCTACAGACAATACGGTATAAAACCTTCGATAGTATATATAGCCAGAGGTCTTTTTACAATTCTTGTTTAGTTATAGCTATTTGCGAATTAGCCAATGGTATAATATTTAATCCCGTGAGAATATTTATTATACATTTGTGCATAATGTTTATAAAAATTGACTTTAACCCCCTCTTTCACGTTAAAATGAAAAGAATGTGCTTAAACAGATTCAGAACATAACAATCAGAGTTGTTATCTTAATAGGAGATAAATAGATGGCGGATAAGAAAGCCACAGTCCATATTGATGGTCTAGATCCAATCGAACTTCCAATTTACCAAGGTACTGCTGGTCAGGATGTAATCGATGTACGTACGTTAGGTGCTCATGGTCATTTCACATATGATCCAGGTTTCATGTCGACTGGTTCTTGCGAATCTTCAATTACATATATCGACGGTGGCAAAGGGATATTACTTCACCGTGGTTACCCAATTGAACAACTAGCCGAAGACTCAGATTATGTTGAGTTGTGTTATTTACTGCTAAATGGTGAGTTACCAACTAAAGAGCAATATGCTGATTTTGCATCACAAATTACACATAGCACGATGCTTGATGAGAAAATTGCAAACTTCTTCCAAGGTTTCCGTTTTGATGCCCATCCAATGGCTATGCTATGTGGTGTAGTTGGTGCATTATCATCTTTTTATCATGAAGATCTTGATATTACTGATGCAACACAACGTAAAACAAGTGCAGTAAAATTAATTGCTAAGCTACCAACTATCGCAGCGATGGCTTACAAATATAACGTAGGTCAACCATTCGTTTATCCACGTAATGATTTAAGCTATGCAGAAAACTTCTTACATATGATGTTTTCTGTACCAGCTGAAGAATATAAAGTTAATCCAGTGACTGCTAAAGCAATGGATAAAATCTTTATGCTTCACGCTGATCACGAGCAAAATGCATCAACGTCTACAGTACGCTTAGCTGGCTCTTCTGGTGCTAACCCATATGCATGTATTGCAGCGGGTATCGCATCACTATGGGGCCCTGCACATGGCGGTGCTAACGAAGCATGTTTAAACATGTTAGAAGAAATTGGCTCTGTTGATCGCATCGACGAATACGTTGCTAAAGCAAAAGATAAGTCGGACCCATTCCGTCTTATGGGCTTTGGACACCGTGTTTACAAAAACTTCGACCCGCGTGCAACTGTAATGCGTCAAACCTGTCACGAAGTACTTGCTGAGCTTAATATTCAAGATCCATTGCTGGATATTGCAATGAAACTTGAGCAAATTGCCTTAGAAGACCCATACTTTGTTGAGAAGAAACTTTACCCTAACGTAGACTTCTACTCAGGTATTATCTTAAAAGCAATTGGTATCCCAACAAGCATGTTCACTGTGATCTTCGCAATGGCACGTACTGTTGGTTGGATCACACACTGGGACGAGATGTTATCGCAACCTGGTCATAAGATCAGCCGTCCACGTCAGCTATATACTGGTCACACACACCGTGATTACGTAGCGACAGACAAGCGTTAATTTTAGTTAATGCTAAAAAGGGCCGCATTTGCGGCCTTTTTTGTATCTAGTCCTTGAGAAATATCACAAAGCCATTACAATTCCGATTCAGTTTTTAATTCGGCTTTGCTGTGCTTGGTGTTGAAAAGTTATGTTTAATATAGAAAAAATTCGCGCAGACTTTCCTGCCCTAAAACAACTCATCAACGGGCAACCGCTGGTCTATCTTGATTCGGCTGCAACCACCCAAAAACCACTGTCAGTTATCAGCGCGACTGAGCAATTTTACGCACGCAATAATGCTAATGTTCATCGTGGCCGCCATACCTTAAGCGAACAAGCAACCTATGCCTATGAACAAGCAAGACAGACCGTTGCCAATTATTTTAATATCGAGGCAAATGAATTAGTTTGGACCAAAGGAGCTACTGAGGCAATAAACTTAGTGGCGAATGGCTTAACTGAGCAGCTTGATAATGATTCAACCATCATCATTTCAGCCTTAGAGCATCACGCTAATATTGTGCCATGGCAACAGTTAGCAAAGCGCACGGGAGCAAAGCTACTGGCACTTCCGTTACAAAAAAATGGCTGCTTTGATGTTCAAGCATGTGTTGAATTCATCAGTCAGCATAAGCCATCTGTACTTGCTATCACTCACGCGTCTAATGCGCTTGGTAATATCACATATCTTGACCCAATATTACATGCCGCAAAACGCCATGACGCAATTACCTTAGTGGATGGCGCGCAGGCTGCGCTACATTTACAGCCAAATTTACCTCAACTCGGTTGTGATTTTTATGTTTTTTCGGCTCATAAAATGCTCGGCCCAACCGGATTAGGTGGATTATATGGTCGCTATGATCGGTTAAATAGTTTAGCTGTGTATCAAACTGGTGGCGAAATGATTGAAACTGTTACATTAGCAAAAACAATATTTCGTCAGGCACCAGCAAAGTTTGAAGCAGGTACACCAAACATTGCTGCAGTGATCGCTTTTGCAGCTGCAATCGATTATCTAACCAGTTTAAATAAGACTAATGTATATACTCATGAACAAGTAATTTTTAATTATGCGGCAGAAAAACTGCAATCCATCGCAGGAATTACCGTTTATAGCAACCTTGAGAACAATATTGGCACCCTTTGTTTCAATTATAAAGACGAACACCCTTTCGATATAGCAACACTTTTAGATGGTTATGGTATAGCAGTTCGCAGCGGTCATCATTGTGCGCAGCCATTAATGCAACATTTAGGTATTAATGGCAGTGTTCGAGCCAGCTTTGCATTTTATAATAACCATAGCGATGTTGATTTATTTATCGCTGCTTTGCAAAATTGCTTAGAGTTATTAGACTAATTATGGATAAGACATGATTAAAACGTTTAAAGAAATTGCTTTATCGCTTGAGAGATCGCCATCATGGCAACAAAAATACCGTGAAATAATGCTACTAGGTAAACAATTACCAGCTATGCCGGCTGTTTTAAAAACCAGTGATGCCCTTGTGCCTGGCTGTGAGAGTAAAGTTTGGCTGTATTTGGATTTTGATCTTGAAGAAAATTGCCTAGTTATTATTGGTGACTCAGATACCCGCATAGTAAAAGGATTATTAGCGATCATTTTGTCGCTTTATAATGGCTTAACCCCTGAACAAGCTATTAACACTGACGCATTTGCACAGTTTAATCATCTAGGGCTTATCCAGCACCTTAGTCCTTCCAGAGGCAACGGTATTAAAGCCATGGTTGAGCGTATTCAAACCATGGCAGAACAGAAAAACTAACTTTTCACGGTACGTGCGCAGCGATCTAAATATTTACGTATTGATTTTGCTGCGACAAAAAAACCAAAACTTCCGGTTACCATAGTCGCTGAACCAAAACCGTTGTTACAATCCATATTCATCGAGCCATCAGCCCCCTGTTTAGCATGACAAACGCTGCCATCAGTACTTGGATATACCAATTGCTCAGTTGAATAAACACAATCGATGTTGAATTTTCGCTTTGGATTGCTACTAAAGTTGTACTGCTTGCGCAAAATATATCGGACTTTTGCCAGTAATGGATCATGGGTGGTCTTTGCTACATCACCAAAAGTGATTTGACTCGGATCAGTTTGACCGCCAGCACCACCGGTGGTGATCACCGGTATTTTGTTACGTTTACAATGCGCTATTAATGCCGCTTTTTCTTTTACTGCATCAATGCAATCTATGACATAGTCAAAACCACTTATATGCTCACGAATATTATCTAAAGTAATAAAATCATCGACAACACTGACCTCACACAGTGGATTGATCAATTCACAGCGGGCCTTCATTGCGACAACCTTTGCTTCCCCTACTGTACCTGTTAAGGCATGAATTTGCCGATTTACATTAGTTGCACAAATATCATCAAGATCAATTAAGGTTATTTTACCAACTCCAGTACGTGCTAGAGCCTCTGCCGCCCACGAGCCCACGCCACCAATACCAATAACACAAAAGTGGGCTTGTTGTAGCCATTCAAATTCAGTGTTGCCATATAATCTTTTGATACCACCAAAACGGATATCGGTTACTTTTTCACTCATTTACCAATCCAGTTGCCATGGTGTCTGCCAAGGCTGAAAATTTTCATGTTCAATTAATGTTGTAAACTCATCATCGTAATGCGGTAACAAACTAAATTGCTGTAGTTTACCTTGCCACACAAAACTTAGTGCAAAAGCATGTAAATAGGTGCGCTCAGCAGCAGTACCACCGTATATTACATCACCTAAAATCGGCGCAGAAAGGCTTTTTAGCGCGACCCGTAGTTGGTGCGTTTTACCCGAGTAAGGCTTTAAAATAAATGCCCTTCTATTGGCTTTAAAATTAATAGAATAAAAGCGAGTTATGGCTGGGTTTTCTTTACTTGTTAGTAGCTTATAGGTACTACGGCGTGATTTAGCCATATCCCCTTTGATCCAACCTTGCTTTTTCTTCGGTTTGCAATCACTTATCGCCAAATAAAACTTATTAACTTGATGAGCAGTAAATAAAACTGTCAGCTTTGCAGCCGCTTCACTACTGCGTGCTAAAATTATTAGCCCCGATGTCACTTTATCAAGGCGGTGCACAGCATATAACTTTTCTGCCAGTTGTTGCTCAGCGAGTACTACAAACCCTGGGCCTTCTTCACTATGGAAATTAAGCCCGGCAGGTTTTTCTATAATATAAAAATCAAGGTGCTTTGCTATAACCTTGAGTAATGTGAACGTGTTCACCACTTAATGACTTTGCAGTATAGCGACTACACGCGCTAAATCATCAGGCGTATCAACCCCTGCTTGCGGTGTTATTTTTGCCTGTTCTATTTTTATTTTATAGCCATGATATAAAACACGTAATTGCTCAAGAGATTCAAGTTGCTCTAATGGGGATGGCGTCAGTGAGATGTATTGTTTAATAAAACCAGCGCGGTATGCATAAATACCCACATGACGTTGAAAATCTTGTATGTCTAATCCGTTATTTTCACCTGTGTACATATGACTTCGATCATAGGGAATGCTGGCACGAGAAAAGTACAGTGCGTTTTTATTTACATCGCTGACGACTTTAACTGCGTTGGGATTAAAGATCTCATCGACACTATCAATGGCAGCACTCAAGGTCGCCATTGGCGCACTTGAATTAGCAAGTAAAGCAGCAACTTGCGAGACATTTTCAGCGGCTAATAAAGGCTCATCACCTTGTACATTCACTACAATAATATCGTTATTGAGAGATAATAAATCAACAACTTCTGCTAGCCGTTCAGTGCCTGACTGATGATCATCTCGAGTCATTAATACATCATTAGTAAAACCTTTGACAACATCAAAAACCTGTTGGTGATCGGTGGCTATCACGACCTTACTTGCCCCTGACGCCATCGCCTTTTCATAAACATGTTGGATCATCGGTTTGCCACAAATATCAGCAAGTGGTTTACCTGGTAGACGACTCGATGCAAAGCGTGCAGGAATAACGACTACGAATTCCACTTTTCAATCTCTTCTAGGCTCAATTCACGCGCTTCATTTTCTAGTAATACAGGAATATCATCACGAATAGGGTAAGCAAGTTTTGCAGCTGTGCTGATCAATTCATTGTTTTCTTTGTCTAAACGTAATTTGCCTTTACACACTGGGCAAGCAATTATTTCAAGTAATTTTGTATCAAAGGCCATCTAGGATCCCTTTTTCTCTCAGTAATAAGTTAAGTTTAGAAACCACCGCAGGGGATGGCTCTGCGTCAACGGGTAAAAAATACCACGTTGGTTTTGCAAATGAATGACATTTTACCGCATCTTTCTCCGTCATAAACACTATTTCATCATTAAATTTTATGAAATCTTGTGCTGTATAACCATAATGATCTCGAAAATGATGGCAACTTAGCAATGTAATGCCTTGTTGACGTAAGCTATTTTCAAAACGTTGTGGATTACCAATGGCGCTCACTGCGTGACCGGTCAAAAGCGGGACTTGAGTGGCTATATTAGTGGCAACATTTACTAAATCAGCACTTTTTAGCTGATAATTAAACGTGGCATCCCCCCCATTTTCAATAACTAAGTCAACTGATTTTAAACGTTTTTGTGTTTCTCTCAGTGGCCCCGCAGGCATTAACAAGCCATTGCCAAAACGCCGTTCACTATCAACAATACAGCACTCTATTGTTCTGGCCATTTTATAATGTTGCATACCATCATCGGAAATAATCACATCAAGCTGATATTGCGCAATTAATTGTTTTATATTCGCTTGTCGATCTGGGCCTACAACTACAGGGCAGTCAAGCCTGCGTTGAATAAGTACGGGCTCATCACCTGCCTGAGTCGTGTCGGTATGCTCAGTCACAGTAAGTGGATAGCTATCACTATTACCGCCATAGCCGCGACTAATAATGCCAACCCTTAAGCCACGCTGCTGTAGGTAATTCGCAAGCCAGATCACAAAGGGGGTTTTCCCATTACCACCAACGCTAATATTACCTACCACGATAACTGGCACAGGGCTTTGGTATGCCTTCAATAAACCTAGCTTATACGCTAATTTACGCAGATCACTTATAAACCAAAATAATACACTCAGTGGTAAAAGTAATATGGTAATAAAGCTTATTTCTCGATACCAACTCTGTTCTATTTTACTCACCCGTGATCACCAAATTGCATCTTGCAAAGCGCTGCATACGTGCCATCATTAGCCAGTAAGCTGGTGTGATCACCACTTTCTATCACTTGACCATTATCAATAACATAGATGCGGTCGCTTTGTTCGATTGTTGATAATCGGTGGGCAATCACAATAGAGGTTTTATTTTTCATTAATGCTTCTAAAGCTTGCTGGATCAGTTTTTCAGACTCAGTATCCAATGCAGAGGTTGCTTCATCTAAAATCAAGATTGGTGCATCTTTTAATATCGCCCGCGCAATTGCTATTCGTTGTCGCTGCCCGCCTGATAACATTACACCATTCTCACCGACCATGGTATTTAGACCATCGGGTAAATCTTTAACAAATTCCCACACATGTGCTTGTTTTGCCACATTCAACACCTCGTCATCGCTAAGTGAACGTGCAATGCCATAACTGATGTTATTAGCAATAGTGTCATTAAATAACACTACTTGCTGGGATACTAAAGCAAATTGGCGACGTAAATCAGTTAACTTATAATCCGCCAATGGCACACCATCGAGTAAAATCTCACTGGGCGGTTGTAAGTCATAATAACGCGGTAATAAGTTTGAAATGGTTGATTTACCAGAACCAGAACGCCCAACTAACGCAATACTCTCGCCTGCTTTTATAGTGAGCGATAAGTTTTTTAATACAGCTTCTGCTTTCGTTGGGTAATTGAAGGTGACATTTTTAACTTCAATCATACCTTTTACTTTATCTACACTAATTGTACCGACGTCTTTTTCAGCCTCTTCATCAAGCACTAAAAAAATACTTTGCGCTGCAGATATGCCACGCTGTAAATCACTATTTACATTAGCTAATTGCTTTAAAGGGCGTAATAACATCATCATCGATGAAATAAGCACCACAAAATCCCCAGAGCTCACTGTATCAATCATTGATGGCATGGAAACCACCCAGAGAATAACGGCCATTGCACTGGCAGCCAAAATTTGAATCACAGATACACTAAGCGCTTTAGTGGCATCCATTTTGATACGCTGCTGACGGTTATGGTTATTAATTTTTGCAAACTGAGTTATTTCTTGCGCTTGACCGCCAAAGCCATGAATAACTTTATGACCACTGAGCATTTGCTCTGAGCTACGGGTAACTTGTCCCATTGCTGATTGAATGTTTTTAGAGATATGGCGAAAACGTTTTGATACAACAGAGACAATAACGGCCACTAAGGGAATTATAACCAAAAAGATTAACGACAGCTTCCAACTGGTATAAAACATCACAGCTAGCAAAAACACCACAAACGCGCCTTCTCTGACCACAATGAGCATCGCTTTGGTGATCGCTTGCTGTACTTGCTCTGTATCGAACGTTATTTTTGAAATCAAATCACCCGTTGAATTTTGATCATGAAATGCAACCGGTAAATGTAAAATATGCTCAAATAATTGCTGACGTAACGAACGGACAACTTGTGAACCCACATAACTTAAACAATAAGACGAGATATAATTAAAAACACCTCGGCCAAATACTAACGCGATGACAACAAATGGCGCGTATTTTAATACTTCAGCGTTGCGTTGATTTAAGCCCTGATCTATAAATGGCTTCATTAGTTGGATAAATAAAGCATCCATCGCTGAGTAACCAATCATGCCAATAACAGCAAAAATGGCAACGCTTTTATAATCCCCCACATACGTCAATAAACGCTTATAAATTTGTGATGTAGTCTGGTCCATAATACTCTCTTATTCATAATCTGTGGCTATTGTAGCCTCCAGTTGCACAAAACTAAACTCAATCTTTTAGAAACCAATAACTTTCATCTTCACGAGCTAGGTTTACTGTGTAGTGATGTGGATAAAATTCAATTTTAACCTGCCCTTTATTCGCTGTTGTATATTGTAAAGCATGCTGTGTAGCATAACGTGCTATAACTTCTGTACGTGGAAATTGCCACTGTCCTTTATATGCCGTTGAATGAATAACAATCTCAGGAGCAACCGCAGCAATAAATGCATCACTCGATGAGGTATTACTGCCATGGTGAGGACTCAGTAATACCGTACTTTTAAGCACCCCTTGCTGCTGGATTAGTTGCGCTTCTCTTGTTGCTGAAATATCACCTGGAAGCAAAACACTGAACCTGCCATCGCTAATGCGCACGACACAAGAGTTATCATTATCAGTTATTAAATGCTGTGCTGGCTCGCTCACGGTAATGGTTAAGTCATAAAAACTATATTCGCCCGCTCTGCAAACTTGCTCTGGCCCATTTGGTTGTAGCAATTTAAAAGTATGCTGATAACCTTGCTCTAACCAATGGATAAGCCCTCCAGCATGGTCTTTATCCATGTGGCTGATGAGCGCAACTTCCGCCTCAATGCCGTTTCTTTTTAAATAAGGTATTAAGGTGCTGTTGACCCGCGTAAATGTATTAAAATAAATTGGGCCAAGATCATAGATAAAACCTTTATCTCGATTACTGACTAACACCATGGTGCCATGACCGACATCGAATACATTTAGCTGCCAGCGCGGTTTGGTCAGTAAATAATGATCGAGTACAACCAGTAATAATGGTATGCATGCCAATAAACGCCAGGGCAAAAAACACACAATTATTGCTGTAATGTAGCTACTAATAAGCCATTGCTGGCTAAAATTTGTGGTATCAAACCAACGAAAATCAACCGGGATCAACAATAAGAGTTGATAAATATGTTGTAATAATGAATCAAACACACTAATCAACCCACTAATATCAAAAAACACACTCATTGCAGAAAACATTACTAAGCAAGGCATGATAATTAAACCAAGTAATGGGATAGCCACTAAATTAACAACTAAGCCAATTACACTGACCCCATTAAAATAATAAAGTGATAATGGTAGTAAACCAATAAACAATGCAAGCTGTAGAATAATAAGTGTTTTTATGATGGCTAAAAAGCCGGAGCTGGTTACGGTTATAACACTAAAAACCCAAAAGATAATTGCCACCGCAGTGAATGAAAAATAAAGTCCCGGATTAAGTAAACTAAATGGATCAATTAGTAATACACATACCAATGCAAACAAGATAAATCGCCAGCGTAGTGCCTGCTTAGCAAAGTAATAAATAACTAAATAACACCCTAGCATGATCAGCGCACGCGTTGCAGAGACGATAAAACCACTTAAGTACACATAACTAAAAGCAAGCACAAATCCACCTAAACTATAAATAAGTGACAAATTGATCTGCTGTGTAGTTGGTTTAACCACAAAAATAAAAAGGCTTGTTAAATAGCGAGTTATAAAAAAACCGATACTAAACATCAAGCCAATGTGTAATCCCGAAATAGCCAATAAATGGCTAATACCAAATTGCTGTAATTCTTGCTTTTGTGAAAAACTCATAGCACTGCGGTCGCCAGTCATTAGCGGATAAAACAGCCAATTTAGTGAGTTATGCTGGTAGGTATGTTTGATAAAATTACGATATTTTTCAATTAGCTCAAATTCATGGTTGTTAGATATTTCGATAATACTACCAACTTGCTTGCCTTTAAAAAATAGTCGCTCACTAAATGCGTAACGCTCTTTATCAAACACATCATAATTTTTTTGGCTGCGATATTTTTCTAATTCAAGCCACGTTGTAACGTGATCACCTACTTTGAGTCTCTGGTCGTTTTTTAATGTGAGCAATGCAAAAGGAGGCTTAATATTTGATAGAGGCTGATTATCTATCTCATTGAGCTGAACTTTTAAATAATAGTTATCACGCTGAGAAATAACTTCAACAATCGTAACATTACTTAGATGTGGTTTATTTTCATCCAAAGCCAAGCTGGAAATTGCATAAAAGCTGGAAAAATGTCCCCATACACACAAAATTCCACAAATAAAACCTAACAATACACTGTAAAACGGCTTAAAATAGGCACTCGCAATTAACAGAGATAACGCGAAAACTGTAAATACAAGGGTCTGATAATAATAAACGGTTATGATACAACCAACGACAAACCCAACGCTTAACCAAACAGATGTAAATGGTTGCTTTAAATGGCTAAAAAAACGATCCAAAGGTTTTTACCCGATCACAATAAAGTTAAACATCATAAATATTTAAAAATTTTTGGTCGTTTACTCCACGATGCTAATCTATGGCATTTAAATCGTCGCTCAGCTCGTGGGGCATTTTCAGTCGGTTTATTCTTCGCTTTCATCCCTGTTCCTTTTCAGATGGTGCTTGCTGCTGCGTTGGCTATTCCATTACGAGTAAATCTACCTATTTCTGTCGCCGTAGTATGGATCACCAACCCGCTAACCATGCCGCCTATTTTTTATTGTTCGTATTTAATTGGCACGTTAGTGTTAGGGCAGCCGGAGCAACATTTTGCATTTGAACCAAGTTGGCAGTGGTTTATGGAAAGCTTAACCACCATTGGTCCTGCTTTTTTAGTTGGCTCGTTTATTTGTGCGTGTGTTGCCTCCATAATAGGCTATTTCGGTGTTGATTTACTATGGCGCCGCTCAGTGCGTAAAGCATGGTTAAATCGTCATAAAAAATAACTGTTTCAATTTAAAGTATAGACAAAAAAAACCCTGCTTAGCAAAGCAGGGTTTTTTATTTTAATACTAAGTGACCGTTAATGCTGGATCACCTAGCAATAATTTCAATACTTATCGCAATATACGACGCAGACCAACTAACGGTAGTAACAATAACGTATACCAAGGAGAACTAGACGATTGACGTTCATAAGTTTCCGTTTCAGGAGCTGAACAACTATCAATAGTCCCGTTAATAGGAGATAACTTCACTGGCACTGCAATACTTTCGTATTCTATTTCACCATTGATATCTCGTACAACACCGCCTAATGAATCAGTTTTTTCGACCGTTTTAGTAGCAACACCAAAAATTTCGTTTTTATTGTTAATCACTTTAGCTTCTGCAACAACATAACCGTAACGTGTTTCACCATCTGCTTCGTAGCAAGGCAGTAAATCATTTATGTTTGTAATCGCATCTTCACCAATCTTGTACAGGAAACCTTCGCGGCGACGCGCACCAACATTAAATAGGTCAGTTTCACCTTCACCAACAATATAACCATTGTCATTAATATCATTGGCAACTGAGCTGGAGCTATTAAAGAAATCCGTTGGGAATACAGTACTATTACTGGCAACATCATGATAAAAGAATTTTTGACGATCTGAGCCATCAATTCTCTTTATTCCATAACCAACAATCGTATTATTATTATTAATTGCTACTGCCTTACCACCTGTCCAATCATCTTCTTGATTGAGCATTTCAACAACGTTTCCGTCTTTGTAATAAACAGGCAACGATCTAATTGTTGACGATCTGTTATTATCACGAATGTCAGAGTAACCGGCAACAATACCATTACTATTAACAGCAAGTGCATTACTTATAAATGCAAACCCATCATCATCTTCTGGTGTAAGACCCAAACCAAGCGGTTCAGTTTTAGTAATGTTTAAATTTGTATCAAGTGTCCACTTAACTGCACGGGTATCGAACAATCGTGATGATGTGCTTCTATACAAATTCTCAATACAAACACTGACAGGTTCATCTTCACCATCACAATTATCATCAATATTTTCTTGTCTATCAACTGGGATCCCTGTTGATACTTGCCCAACGACAATATAACCGGTGTTTGTTTTAACGATATCGTTGGTTGAACTTAAGCCACCAAATTCCGCATACTCAGGCACTAACGGCACATTTAAACCCGATGGCGATACAACAATGCCCCGAGAGATAAAATCACGCACGAATCGTGTTTCTTCTTCACTTTCACCCTCAGGAAGAAAGCTAGTTTTCTCATAAGGTGCACTGCCCCAACCCACAGTAACACCGTCTTCAGCCACTGCATTATAGTTATTGCTAACTGATCGTGTAAGGCCATCATAATCGACTGATGCAACATCAAACAGTACTTGCTCTTGAGCTTCACCATTCAAAACATGGTAACCAACAATATTTGCCAGTTTTTGATATTCTGAGTTATTAGCTTGTGCTGATAAAAATGAAAGCATAAAACTGTGTGCATCTGGGTTAGTTGCCGCCGCATTATTTTTTTCAATATCATCAAGCGTAAAAGTAATTTCTTTATCAATGTTCTTAAAATACTTTTCTCGCTCACGGTAAGCACTTTCAATTACATTATCACCAAAATCGATATAACTAACATCAATAGGTAAATTGTAAATACCGTTAGCAACGCCGATTATATTGCCACTTTCGCTGACATCTTTTACGTAATTATGCTTGGCTTCGTCTAAAGAACTCAGCTCTGTCAACTGATATGTTGCACTGATTGCTGATGTACTCATCGTAGCTAAAATACTAGCCGCGAGTAATTTATATTTCATTTTAGTCCTTACTACTGATTCTTTAAATCTTCAAGTTCTTCCCAGCGCTCCAGAGCGGCTTCAAGGTCAGACTCAAGTTGTGCTAAATGGTTCAATTCTTTGGTTGTCGCACTGGCATCTTGTTTAAAGAAATCAGCGTCATTAACCACAACTTGCTGTGCTTCTAATGCTTGTTCAAGTTGTTCCAGCTTACTGGGTAATTGTTCTAATTCAAGTTTTAATTTGTAAGAGAGTTTATTACTTTTGTTATCTGCTTTAGCCACAGGAGCTGGTGCAACGACTGCTTCTTTTTTAGCAGGTGTAGTTAGCTGTTTTTTTTGTTCCTGTGCTAAATAATTAGCATAGGCTTCATAATCACTGTAACCACCGACAATATCTGTAATTACCCCATTACCTTCAAATGCCCAAACACTGGTACAGGTATTATCAATAAACTCACGGTCATGGCTTACAATTAACACAGTTCCCTGATACTGATTAATAATATCCTCTAACAGCTCAAGGGTTTCTATATCTAAATCATTGGTTGGCTCATCAAGCACAAGAATATTTGATGGTTTTAAAAATAGTTTAGCTAATAATAAGCGATTTTTTTCACCGCCAGAGAGTGCTTTAACTGGTGTACGAGCACGCGCAGGTGGGAATAAAAAGTCTTGTAAATAACCGAGTACATGACGTGAGCGTCCGCCCATCATTACTTCTTGCTTACCTTCGGCAACGTTATCTTGTACGGTGGCTTCTTCATCAAGCTTTTGGCGGTATTGATCAAAGTAAGCAAACTCTAAGTTCACCCCTTGCTTAACAATCCCTGCATCAGCTTCAATATCACCAAATAGCAGTTTTAATAAAGTCGTCTTACCAATACCGTTAGGGCCAACTAAGCCAATACGATCGCCACGCATTACTAATGTAGAGAAGTCATTGGCGATAACTTTATCTTTATTAAATGCATGATTTAGATGTTTAGCTTCAAATACTAATTTACCTGAACGGTCTGCAGTTTCAATATTGAAGTCAGTTTTACCCACTTGATCAACACGCTGTTTGCGTTCATTACGTAGCTGTTTGAGCTCGCGGACACGCCCTTCATTACGCGTTCGACGTGCTTTTACACCTTGGCGGATCCACGTTTCTTCTTCTGCTAAGCGTTTGTCAAATAATGCGTTTTGCGTTTCTTCTACTTTTAAATCATGGGCTTTTTGCTCTAAATAAGTAGCATAATCGCCAGGGTATGAAATTAACTTACCACGATCTAAATCAAGAATACGCGTAGCAACTGCACGAATAAAAGCACGGTCATGAGAAATAAAGACAATACCGCCTTTAAACTCTTTTAAGAATTGTTCAAGCCACATCACACTTTCCATATCTAAATGGTTAGTAGGCTCATCAAGTAATAATAAATCCGGCTCACTGACAAGTGCCCGTGCAAGAGCAACTTTGCGTAACCAGCCACCAGAAAGTGATTCAAGTTTGGCTTCTGGTGCTAATTCTAACTGTGTTAATACAAGTTGAATTCTACTATCAAAACGCCAACCATCTGCGGCTTCGAGTTGATTTGATAAACGTTCAAGTTTATTAAGTAGTTTATCTGTGCAGTCAGTTTGTAACTCAGTGCTGACGTGATGAAAGTCAATTAATAAATTTGCAATCTCAGGCATACCTTGAGCAACATAATCAAACACCGAGCCACTAGCCCCTTTTGGTGGATCTTGCTCTAGACGCGATATTTTAATACTACCTAACTGATTTATTTCACCATCATCTAAAATAACTTGGCCATCAAGGACTTTTAGTAACGTTGATTTACCCGCACCATTACGACCAACCACACACACACGCTCACCAGTTTCGATGACGGCATCAGCGTTGTCTAACAGTGGATGCGTACCATACGCGAGTTGAGCTTTAGAAATTCTAATTAAATCCATACTATCTGTTTACTCTTATTCTGTTTGCGTAAAAAACTGACGCACATCTTGCGCAGTGAAAGGCCAAAATAATTGCGGGCCTTGATCGCTTTTTAAAACGGGTATACTGGTCTGATATTCTGTAATTAATTCTTCATCACTCATAATATCAACAAGCTGTAACAGATCATCACCTAACAACGGCGTGATCAAGCTCTGCGCTTGCTCACATAAATGACAGCCATCGGTATGATACAAAATCCACTTAGCCATGGGTTATCAACCAGCTATTATGTATTTTTTTATTGCGTTTAAAGTCAGGAGAAATCGTCTGCTCTGAAATATTAACAGCTTTTAAGCCTAAGCCAATCAAGCCAACTTCATCCATGGTGAAGCCACGCATATTATTCGAGAAAATCAACGTGCCAGATGGACTGAGGATTTTTTTGACCCATGTCAGTAATTTAATATGATCATTTTGTACATCAAAAGCATCTTTCATGCGTTTTGAATTTGAAAACGTTGGCGGATCTAAAAAGATCAAATCGTATTGGCTTGTGGCATGCTCAAGCCACTTCAAACAATCAGCTTGTTCGAAACGATAACGAGTATTGCTAATATTGTTCAGGTCAAAGTTATCTTGGCCCCATTTTAAATAGGTTTTCGATAGATCAACCGTGGTTATCGCTTTAGCGCCACCCAGAGCGGCATGTACAGAGGCTGTCCCTGTGTAGGCAAATAAATTCAAGAAGCGTTTATCTTTGGCATTTTCTTGGATATAACGACGCGCAAGACGGTGGTCTAAAAACAAGCCAGTATCTAAGTAATCAAATAAATTGACTTTAAACTTCGCGCCAAACTCCTCAACTACTTGAGTACGATTTTGCTTAGCCATCGGTGTGTATTGCTCTTCACCTTTTTGCTTTTTACGTACTTTTACAGCAATATTTCCAGGTGCTATATTGAGCTGCTGTGAGGTTAACGAAATCACGTCTTGTAAACGTTTGTGCGCTGTTACATCGTCAATTTCTTTCGGCGCAGCGTACTCAAATATTACCGCTGAATCACCATAAATATCAACAGCTACATTGTATTCAGGGATGTCAGCATCGTAGACACGATAGGCCTGCACATCATTTTGTTTGAGCCAATTTTTCAAGCCTTGCTTATTCTTTTTAACCCGATTAGCAAACGACATTGAACCTTCAAAGTTCAATGCAGGCTTATCTTCAGTTGTTTGGCTGACTTGTTTGTCATCAAGTTGATATAAATTAAGTACCACATCAAGTGGACCATTTTTAAATTTATAACGCTTGAGTTTCACCAGCTTTAATAATTTAAATAAACTCTCATCCATGCCTAGTAGAGCAAGTTTCCAGTTATTAAAATGTTTTTTAAAGCCTGTACCTAAAGCACTGTGTAAACTTACCAACTCAGCCATCGAACCAATACGTTCACCATACGGTAAATTTGAAATAACCACACCTGGTAATTTTGCCACTGAGGTAAGCTTAGTTGCATCGCTTTGTTTAAACTTGATCACATCACCTAGATCAGCTCTACGAGCATTATCTACTGCTTTGCTTAGTACATTAGCGTCATTGTCATGGCCAATAAGCCATAGTTTAGGATCTGTAATTTGTGCTGTAAGCTGCTCTTTTAACTCTTTGTATTTAGCAATACGGAAACTTGGTAAGCGCTCAAATGCAAATCCCTCACGGAATAAACCCGGCGCTTCATTACGCGCCATGCCAGCAGCTTCAATCAAAATAGTACCTGCACCACAGCAGGGATCAAATAGCGGCTGTTGAACATTGTCAAGCCAACCACTGCGTTTGATCAGTGCTGCCGCTAAATGCTCTTTAATAGGTGCCTTACCTTGACCTTCTCGATAACCACGTTCAGATAAACGCGGTCCTGAATAATCGATATACATGGCCACACCTTGACGCGATAAACGCGCAACAACGCGTACATTGGCATCTTGTTTATCAACGTTTGGCCGCTGTTCAAATAAATCATTAAAATAATCAACAATCGCATCTTTGATCACTAAACCTGAGAACTGGGTATTTTTAAGTGAGTCGTTGGTACCATTAAAGTCGACTGCAAAAGTTTGCGTTGGACCAAACCATTCCTGCCAAGGCTGTGAGCGAGCAAAATTGTAAAGGCTTTCTTTATTATTTACGCCCTCTTTCTCTTCGATCAACATCAGCACTCGTGTCGCGAAGCGGCTCATTAAACAGACCTTTTGTGCTAATGTAGTGTCGGCGTCAAAACGCACAGAACCGACTGTTTGTTTGGTCACCGTAGCGCCAATGTCAGTAAGTTCATCAACCAATAAATTTTCGATTCCGATAGAAGTAAGTGCGATAAAATGCAAAGTAATAACCCTTAATAGCTAATTGCGCGGGATTATAACATAGGTTGGGCGACAAACACGCGATAAACAAAGGAACTACAAAAAATATGCTTAGGCTGTTTTACTGTTTTGTGCGTGGTTATAAATTGGATGGACACGATTGTTAAGTATACGAATAGCTTCAAATTGATTAAGGCTTAAGTTTTCATCAAGCTTAAAATGCTCAGATAGACAAATGCATAAAGAGGCTTCTTTACAGTGGTCAACAATCAAAAACTCACCACTTTGTTCGCTAGTTTGCAATTTTATAACGGCTTCTATACTGGGCTCATTGCCTTTGTAGGGTTCGAAAAACCAACTTTTTGCCAGCATTGGCTTTAAATAAAATTTAGCTGCTGTCGCATTGAGCGCAATTTGACATAGCTGCGCGCCATTCCAAAGATTAAATCCAGCAAGATATTGGTAAACCTGCTGATAAAAGGCGGCATCTTCTAAACTAAAGTTAGGTTGGGTTAAAATAGCATCGGTGAGTTGACGTAGTTTATAAGGCGTGCACAGCTGCATATCTTGATCTAAATCGATCAATAAACGATTTCTTACTGGACAAGCAATCCATTTCCACTGCTTTGATGCTTGTAACATGCGTTCCCTACGCCCCTACTAATTAATCTTATGAATATTGTAGTATAGCGGCTTTTGACCAATTAATATATATTTCTTTAGAACATTTATTGAACGATCAAAAGCTTAAATAACGGATCCTTATAAGCCTTGCAGGATCGTTTTTACCAATTGCGGTCCTTTATATATAAATCCAGTGTATACCTGTACAAGATCCGCTCCTGCTGATAATTTTTCTTTCGCACTGGCTGCATCATCAATTCCGCCCACTCCAATGATCGGCAACTTACCTGCGGTTAAACGTTTTAATTCTTGCACTACATGAGTGGAGCGCTCACGTACTGGCTGACCTGACAGGCCTCCGGCTTCATCAGCATATTGTTGTCCATGCACCGCAGCGCGCTCTAAGGTAGTATTCGTCGCTATTACACCATCGATGTTGTTATTTAATAATGATTCACTAACTTGAGCTATTTGCACAGCATCAAGATCTGGGGCAATTTTTACTAGCATTGGCACTTGTTTATTATGTTTGGCGATCAAATCAAGCTGCTCATTTTTAAGGCTTTGCAATAGATCATCCAGTGCAGCACCATATTGCAGATCACGAAGTCCAGGCGTATTTGGTGATGAGATATTGACAGTAATATATGAGGCATGTTCAAACACTTTACGCATACAGTGGATGTAATCGTCTTTACCTTGTTCATTTGGGGTATCTTTATTCTTACCAATATTGATACCTAGAATGCCGTCGTATTTAGCAGCCTTAACGTTATTAATTAGGTTATCAACACCTTTATTATTAAAGCCCATACGATTGATAATTGCATTTGACTCCGGCAGACGGAAAATACGCGGCTTGTCATTACCGACTTGTGGACGAGGTGTCACAGTACCTACCTCAATAAAGCCAAAACCCATCTTTGCAAACGCATCAATACATTCTGCATTTTTATCAAGGCCAGCTGCTAATCCTACTGGGTTTTTAAACTGTAAACCTAAAAATTCGACTGGACGATCTGCCACTGATTGCGACCATGCAGCACTGAACGGGGTATTGTTAAAACGGCGCAAGTTATGAAGTGCAAATTCATGGGCCCATTCCGCATCACGGGTGAACATAAAACGGCGAGCAAGATCGTAAAACATGAAATAATCCTCTTAATAAAAAAATACCCCAGACTAGGCTGGGGTATTGTATAACAATTTTAACGATTAACTCATTATTTTCATGTGGGAAAATAATCAGTCAGTATCAATTGCTTATTTTGCAGATGTATCACAGTTATGACTAAGTAGCATAAGTTCACGTAATGCAACTGAGAACTTAGCAAAATCATGACTTTGTGAAGTCTTAAATTCAGCTAACATTTGCTTCCAGCGTTGTAGTAATAAATCTTGGCTGTCCATCCACTGATCAATTTGACCGTCAACATCTTTGTTATCACCAGCAAAGTTATTTAAAACAACTTCAGATAGTGTACGTTGTTGCCAATCAAGCTCTTCACGGTATGAAGCGCGGGCCAATGCTTGCCAATGATTCGCCACCGGCTGATGAGTAATTTGGTCAAGGAACCAATGCAGTCCCATCCGTGCACCTAGTTTGAAGTAGGTATTAGATACCATATCAATACTACGCCCTGAATTTGCAGCAACTTCTGCTAAGTCCATTACTGAGAACAAGCTAGAGAGCGATACAATACGTGTTGCAAGCTCAGCTGGCACTGCACTTTCAATAAGCTTGTCTGCGGCCGCAGATAAACGTTCACTTTCTTTTTCAACCATGTAGGTAGTTAAGTTTGCACTTAAATCAGCGAAGGTCGGTGCAAAGAAGGCAATTGTTTGCTCAATATTTTGCGCTTTATTGCGATGACGTAAGAACCAACGCGTTGCACGGCGTACTGTACGACGTAATTGATACAACATTTCAGTTTGCACTGCGGCTGGGATCTTGTTATCAAGATCAACAATTGCAGACCACGTATCACGCATTTGGAATACTTCACTGGCAACAGAGTAACATAACGCAATTTCAGCTTCGTTTGCGCCAGTTTCTTCATGCATACGTACCATGAAGTTCAGACCCATATCGTTAACGATATTATTAGCTAATTTAGTAGCAATAATCTCTTTACGCAGTGGGTGATTATCCATCGCAGTATTGAACTTTTCACGTAGTGGTAAAGGGAAAGACTTCACTAATAGCTGACGATAATATGGATTTTCTGTGATGTCGTCAGTCACGAGTGACTCTTTAAGTACCATTTTAGCGTAAGACACAAGCACCGATAACTCTGGGCGAGTTAAATCTTTACCCGCTGCAGCGCGTTCTGCCAACTCTTCATCGCTTGGAATAAATTCAATTGCACGATTTAACTTGCCATCTTTTTCAAGGGCATGAATAAAGCGTACTTTTTCTTTAAGCGTTGATGAGCCTTTTGATTGCGTAATTGACAGTGTATGCGTTTGGCGATAACAGTCTTTCAGTACCAGTTGTGCAACTTCATCGGTCATTGAATACAGTAGTTCATCACGTTGTTTACGCGTTAAATCACCGGCTGTAACTAAACCATTAAGTAAAATTTTGATATTTACTTCGTTATCAGAACACGCAACACCACCTACGTTATCGATGAAGTCAGTATTAACGCGACCGCCTTTAGCAGCAAATTCAATACGTCCTAATTGGGTTGCACCTAAGTTACCACCCTCACCGAGTACTTTTGCACCAAGCTCACGACCATTGATACGTAGAGCGTCATTTGCACGGTCGCCTACATCTGCATCGCTTTCTTTACTGCTCTTAATGTAAGTACCAATGCCGCCATTCCATAATAGATCGAATTCCATCATTAAGAATGCTTTGATCAGCTCGTTTGGTGTCATGCTGGCTTTTTTAGTGCCCAACATTTTTTTCATTTCTGGCGTTAAAGTAATTGATTTAGCCGCACGTGAGAACACTCCGCCGCCCGCTGAAATCAAGTCTTTGTTGTAGTCTTCCCACGATGAACGAGGTAAGTTAAACAGGCGCTCGCGTTCTGGGTAAGACGTCGCTGAATCTGGGTTTGGATCAACAAAGATATGCATGTGGTTAAATGCCACTTGTAAACGGATATGCTTGGATAACAACATACCATTACCAAATACATCTCCAGCCATATCACCAATTGCAACTACCGTAAAATCAGTTGTTTGTGTATCAATGTCCATTTCGCGGAAATGACGTTTAACCGATTCCCATGCACCTTTGGCTGTAATACCCATTTTCTTATGGTCATAACCTACTGAACCACCTGATGCGAATGCATCACCTAGCCAGAAGTTATATTCATTGGCAATGCCATTGGCAATATCAGAGAAAGTAGCTGTACCTTTATCAGCTGCTACAACCAAATATGCATCATCTTCATCATGACGAGTTACATCAACCGGCGGCACAATTTCGCCTTGGATAATGTTATCTGTGATATCTAATAAACCACGAATGAAGATTTTGTAACACTCTTGGCCTTCTTTGAAGAATGCGTCACGATCCGTTGGCAGTTGTTTACAAACAAAGCCGCCTTTTGAGCCTACAGGTACAATAACTGTATTCTTTACTTGTTGTGCTTTTACTAAGCCTAAAACCTCAGTACGGAAATCTTCACGACGATCTGACCAACGCAGGCCACCACGCGCAACTTTACCACCACGTAAATGCACACCTTCTACACGTGGAGAATAAACAAATATTTCAAATGCCGGTAATGGCAATGGCATATCTGGAATTAAGCTTGGATTTACTTTGAACGACACATAAGACTTAAACTGACCGATGCCATCTTTTTGGAAGTAGTTAGTACGCAGCGTAGCAATGATCATATCGACGTATAAACGAATAATACGGTCATCATCTAAGTTAGCAACGTTTTCAAGTTCTACATAAATTTGTGCAATTAGCTTATCAAGCGTTTTAACACTAGCAGGGCTTTTAACAGAGAACTTTTTAGCAAATAAATTAACAATTTGCGAACCAATGTGCGGGTAATTAGCTAATGTGCTCTCGATGTAGGTTTGCGAGAAAGTAACCCCAACTTGGCGCATGTATTTTGCATAAGCGCGTAAAATTGACGCTTCGCGACCAGTTAAGCCACCCATTAACACTAAACGGTTAAAGCCGTCATTTTCTAAACGGTTACTCCACACACTAGTAAGTGCGGCACGAAAACGTGCTGATACTTTATCGAAATCTGCAATGCCTTTGCTATCAAGTAGCATTGAGAAATCCATGATCCAGTTGATACGGCCATCGCTGGTTTTAACCGAATAAGGCGTTTCACCAATGACGCGCAAGCCAAAGTTTTCAAGCATTGGCATAACGTCTGATAAATGGATTGGCTCATCTTTGTGGAATAAGCTTAAACGTACAATGTTGCTGTTCGCTTCTTCTTGCGGACGGTAAAACAACATTTCAAGCTTGTTATCGTCATTCAATAGTTCAAGCTTTTCAATATCAACAACAGCGGCACTTGGCAGTACTTCATCTTTGTAAGAACGAGCAAACGCATTACAATATTTGCGGTTTAATTCGTTACCACGTGCTTCACCAGCAGACTCTAACAGTGCTGATTGTAATTTATCTTCCCAAGTACGAGCGGCTTCTACTAAATTATTTTCGATGTCTTTCACGTTATATTCTATATTGTTGTCAGTCACACGCACGGTATAATGAGTACGCGCCAGTGTAGACTCAGAGAAGAAGGTAGTAAATTCGACTTTATCGTCTGAATTAAATGCATTGCCTAAAATATCTTGTGTTTCACGGCGCAGCGCTGTGTTATAACGCTCACGCGGTACATAGACCATGCAAGAGAAAAAACGACCATAAGCATCTTTACGCACAAATAAGCGACACATATCGCGCTCTTGTACTTGTAAAACACCCATTGCAACTTCAAGTAACTCGCTTTCACGGGCCTGAACAAGTTCATCACGCGGATAGGTTTCAAGAATATTTAACACCGCTTTATAAGCATGAGTGCCTTTGGCAAAATCACACATTTCCATAATGCGATTTATTTTACTTTTTAAAACCGGCACATCAGCGGCGCTGTTGTTATAAAAACTTGATGAAAACAACCCGATGAAACGGTCTTCGCCAATCACATTCCCCTCATCATCAAAACGTTTAATCCCTACATAATCTATGTATGCTGGGCGATGTACGCGTGATAACGAATTGGTTTTTGTAAGGATCAACAGGTTATTGCTACGGGCTTCTTGACGGGCAACTTCTGGTAATTCAGATAACAGGCGAGAATGCTCTTCGGTTGAATTCTTCATTAAACCTAAGCTGCCCTCGATTTTACCTTTGAGCTGGTAATCGCCTTGTACTGGCGACAAATCGTATTGGCGATAGCCCATTAATGTAAAATTATCTTTTACTAACCAATCTAAGAATTCAACAGTCTCTGCAACTTCACTTGCATTGTTGTTATGGTTACGTTTTGGTAATTCTTTACTGACCGCAATTAACTTTTTGCGGATCGGTTGCCAATCTTCTACCGCAGTAGACACATCGTTCAACACTGACTCAAGCTCTTTTTTGAACGAGTCAATCACTGAAGAATCTGTTTGGCGATCAATTTCGATAAAAAACACTGTTTTTGTAGAGCTAGACTCTTGTTCGGCTTTTAAATTTGATAAAGCCGAAATTTTAGCGTTTTTATCGCGTTGAATCTTAAGTGGGCTGTGTAATAGCAAGTGAGATGCGATATTTTCGCGGGTCATCGCCATACGAACAGAATCAACTAAAAATGGCATATCTTTAGCGATAATTTCGACGATTGTGTGTGATGACTGCCAGCCATCTTTTGCTACTTCAGGATTGAAAACGCGGATCACCGCATCATCAGAGGTATTTTTTTCTAGCGAGTTCCATAGGCTAAGTGCAGCGCCATATAAGTCACTATCATTGCGATGTGCCAAATCTTCTTTAGACATATTGCTGTACAAGGATTTGGCGAATTTCTCAACGAGTAACACATTATCAGCGTGAACTTTTTTCTGGATCAGCTTACAGACATTATCTAAGATAACCGAGGCTTGCCCTTCATTTCGTGTCATTACATGTTCCTTAAATCTATACCACCTACTTAGATGGAAAATTTGTACAGCAATTTATTGTGTGGAGTCAGGCAAATTCTAACCCTTTTAAAATTAATAAACAGCCCTTTCGATGAAAACATTTTAAGCATTTCAGCTATTTGGTCATCTATTCACAAATTATAGATATAAATGGCCTTTACAGGCCATTTAGGAGCAAAATTATTCACATTATTTTTTCTGGTCAGTCCAGATCAAACTACCAATTGCTGGTAAAAGTAATACTGCGCCAAGCATATTGACTAAAAACATGAAGGTTAACAATATTCCCATGTCCACTTGGAACTTAAGATCAGAGAAAATCCAGGTGCTCACACCAATAGCTAACGTGATACCGGTAAATAACACCGCACTACCACGCTCAACGAGTGCATTACGATACGCCACTGGTAAGGCAACACCTTGCTTTAATTGCCCCATCATCGATGACAAAATATAAATCCCATAATCCACCCCAATACCTACACCTAGTGCAATCACTGGCAACGTTGAAACCGTCAGACCGATTTCAAGTTGTACCATTAAAGCTTGCGCAAGAGTCGATACAATATACAAGGGTAACACTACCGCTATGGTCGCTTTTACACTCTTAAAGCTAATCAAGCATAAAATAATAACTGCACCATAAACGTATAACATCATAGGTAATTGTGCAGCAGAAACTGATTCATTCGTCGCAGCCATGACGCCGACAGGCCCTGAGGCCAACTTAAACTGCAGCATATCGGTTTGTTCTTCAATGGCAAATTGCTTAACACTGGCAATGATATGTTCAATGGTCTGCGCTTTATGATCATCTAAAAAGATAATCACTGGCATAACTGAACAATCACCATTGAGTAAACCGGTACTGGTTTCGACTCGTGAGGTAGATTGCACCAAACTTGCCGTATTACGAGGCAAACTTTGCCATTTTAAATTACCTTCGTTATACCCGGCATTAACCGACTGCGCTACTGAGCTTAGGGATACTGCTGATTGAACACCTGCTAAGTTTTCAACTTTATATTGAAAACGACTAATGCGATCCATTACGTCGTGCTCTGTACATGCTGCAGGGTAAGCTTCGACAATCACTTTTAGAATATCGGATGAAATTGTATATTTGTCCGATATTAAAAAGGTATCTTGGTTATAACGGGCATCTTGATGCAATGACGGTGCACCTGCATGTAAATCGCCGATATGCATTTTCCCTGCTTGCCAATAACCTACAGCAAACAATACTAAGGTGCAGCCAATAATGATTTTCGCGCATTTTGGATCCGTGGCTTTGACTAACAGATCACGAATTGAATCAAGTAAGTTTGGTTTTTCGCTGTTGCCTGATTGAATATGAACTGTGTTTTCAAAGCGCATATACGATGCCCATACTGGCAATAAAATCAAATTAGTAAAAATAATTACAGCCACACCTAAACTTGCTGTGATAGCCAGTTCACGAATTATACCTATATCTATGGTTAGTAACGTCAAAAAGCCGACCGTGTCTGACAGCAATGCAATACCACCGGGTATTAACAGCGATCTAAAACTAGCCTGACAGCAAAGACGCGTATTACTGCTTCCTTCGGCGACTTTTTTACCTATTGCATTGATCATCTGTACGCCATGACTTACGCCGATTGCGAACACTAAGAATGGTACTAGAATCGACATTGGATCTAGACCAAAGCCTAAGCTCGACAATATCCCTAACTGCCAAACCACGGCAATAATTGAACAGGCTATAGGTAAAATAGTGAGCTTGATGCTGCCGCAAAATAACCACACCATGATGAAAGTAAACGCGATAGCAATAGCAAAAAATAACACAACCCCTTTCGCACCTTCGGCAATATCACCGGCCATTTTGGCAAAACCAATAATGTGGATACTTACTTTATCAGTGCTCAATGGCTCTCGAATTTCGCTTTCTAGCTTTTGTGCAAACGCCAACGTATCTAATTTTTCTTGCGTTTGCGGATCAGTTTCCATCAACTGCGCGGTTACCATCGCACACGAATAGTCAGAGGCAATCATCCTGCCTACGACTTTCGCTTTTTCGATATTCTCTTTAACAACCGCTAAACCTCGTTGATCAGCAGTAAAATTGGCGGGAATAATTGGCCCACCCGCAAAGCCGTCTTCAACAACTTCAACAAAACGTGCACTGGGTGAAAAAATTGAATTCACTAACGGACGATTCACCCCAGGAATAAAATATAACTGATCATGAACGGCTTTTAATTGGGTGAAAAACTCAGGATTAAAAATATCACCGCTATCATCACACACTGAGATCAAAATACTATTTGCGCCACCAAATTGCTTTTCATGCTTTAAATACACTTTCATATAATCATGATTAAGTGGAATATTTTTATTAAATGAAGCATCAAGTTGGATTTGTGTGGCTTTAAAACCTAAAAAACATGTTATTAAAATAAAACTTATCACCATCATTAATCGATGACGAAAAACTGCTTTCTCTAAAAAATTGACGATTGTGTGCATTATGGAGCCATCCCCTTCACTTTAATGCCATTTTCTGATGCCATAACCAATTGATTTTCAAAAATAACGGCATCAAGAATTGCTTTACCATCCGCTAACTGCTCAATAGTAAGTTGATTATTTTTATAGTGGAAAATCACACCGCTGTTGGCAAGTAACAACCATTGATTATCACCGCTAGCGATAATACTATTGATTGTGGCGGTTTTATTATTACTTATTGGTTGCCATTGCTCACCTACCTGACGGCTAAAAATATTGCCTCTTAAACCCGCAACTATTTCTTGCCCTTGTTCATCGCTGGCATAAGCAAAAAAAGAACCCCGGTAGATTTCTTCATCGCGTTGCCATGTTTTTCCGTTGTCTGTACTGTGCGCTAACAAACCCATTTCGCCCACTAACATAAGTTTATCTTTTGTTGTGACAATACGATTAAAGTGCGGCAATATTGATGCAGTTTCGGCTTCATAGCCTTGTGGATCTGATTCTTTTAAATCATTTAAGTAATCTCTATCATCAGCAAATAATAAAGAATCCAGAAAACGTTTTTGCCAATGTTTGCCACCATCACTGGTTTCATAAAACATACCATAGGCACCCACAGCAAAGCCGTGGAGCTCACTGGTAAATAAAATATCTAAGCAAGGTTTATCTAATTGCGTGTTCACTTGTTGCAACTGCCAGTTTGCACCACCATCATTGGTATGAATAATAGTCGCATCATGCCCGCAAGCCCAACCAAGTTCACTGCCACTAAAAGCAACCGCCGTTAATAACACTTGCGTTGGAACGCTCGCTTGTTGCCAATTTTTTGCATTACTGCTGGTAATTATAGTGCCATGTTTTCCAACAGCGACCAGTTGCTTTCCTGTGTATTCAATATCAGTCAACAGGGTTTTATCTGCTTTAGTTGCGACAATTGCAGCAAGTGGTTCAGCTGCAATAGAAAGAGTTGAAAGGCTCGCCACAGCGGCAAGACCTGCATAAAGCATGTACTTCATAAATTAAAATCGCCTTGAAAAGAATGTGTTTGTCGGTATATAACGTGCAGTCGGGGGACTCGGTTAGTGTCATGACCCAGTGCGTGTCAGAGTGACAAACGCGATTTGAAATAATAAAAAAGCACCTAGATAATCCCAGGTGCTTAGAGTGTATTAACGACCTTCGCGGCGCAGTGCACTTGAGGTAAATTCATTATCATTAAACGATTGTGAGAAATCATACATTTTCTCTTGGTTATCTAAACCAATCGCTAGGTAACGGCGTGAATTCAAATCGTAGTAAACGTCTAACGTACTCCAGTTAGTGAGCGCATCGTAATAGTTAATTGTATGAGCCATCGCTACACGGTACATTTGGTCACGGTTATCATAGATATCCGTCACTTGAACTTGCCAGCTATCTTCATCAATATAAAATACGCGCTTCTTATAAATATGACGAGTGTCGCCTTTCAGATCTGCTTCTACAACCCAAACACGGTGTTTTTCATAACGTACATGTTCCGGGTTGATGTGACCGGCCATCAGAATATCGTCATACTGTAGCTTATCACTGTGTAGCTTATAACTATTGTATGGTACATAAAGCTCTTGCTTACCTTTGAGCGTCCATGTGTAGCGGTTTGGCGAACCGTTAAACATATCGAAATCATCGGTTGTACGCAAGCTATCAGCTGCTGTTCCTGGTGCATCATAAGCAACATTAGGGGCGCGGCGTACCCGACGCTGGCCAGAATTGTAAGTCCACGCTTGTCGCGGAGTTAAAATTTGGTCCATGGTTTCATGAACTAATAGGGCCGTGCCAGCTAAACGCGCAGGCTCGGTGACTTTTTGTTTAAATTTAAACAAAATATTAGATTCTTGTAACTCTGCTGGTGTTGCTTTTGGATCTGAGTACTTAACTAACAGTTGCTCATCAAAGCCAACTAAATTATACGAACCTGAGGCTATAGGAGCTGCTTGACCGCCAAAACGCTCAATTGACAGACCACGGTAGCGTAATAAATGGTTCCAAATTGCCTCTAAGCCAGTTTTTGGAATAGGAAAAGGAATACCAATTGCGGTATTTTTTATCCCATTACCTTCTTCTATCAACTCTGCAGTTGGTGCGTATTTTTTTGTCGCATCATAGACAAACTGTGGGTTTGAAGCACTGCGATGAGTAGTATAGATATTCATTTTAAACGTATCTGGATACGCTTCAAAAAGAGCTACTTGACCAGGACTTAAATTTGCTTTGTATTTATCAACATTCGATTTATCAATGGTGAAAAGTACTTTGTCGTCAGCGTACGGATCTGGATGATGCATTCCCGGCGTATAACCTGCCGGTGCTTTAGTAATACCACCTGTCCACGCAGGAATCGAACCATCAGCATTACCTGCTTTTTCTGCACCTAAAGGAGTTAGATCTGCACCTAAACGTGCTACTTCTTCACTGGTCATTTTGGCAACGACCGCTGTTGTAGAAAACAAACTACATAGCGTTAGTGCAATGAGGGTAGGTTTTTTTATCATCATGATACCCCTAAATTGAATATTTAATATTGAAAGAAACAAAATCACGGTCTGAGAAAGTATTTATATCACCGCCACCCCAGAAAGAGTTGTAGCTAAAGTCAAATGACCATGCATTTTGATAATTAAAGTTCGCTGTAACACCAAGTGACTTACGATCTTCTATAAATAAGAACATCGGATCGGGTGTGTTACCATTTACATCGTGCGAAAATACAATACGAGGTGAGAAGTTAACTCCTTTGAAGAAGTTATAGTAATCGCCTTTGGCAATTAAGCGATATCCCCACGATGATGCTGATGCAAACTCTTTTTGCTCTGGCCCATTTGATAAAGCCATATGAAGTGTTGAGTAATCATCGGTACCTGGTCCAGTCATAATACCGCTTCGACCAGTGCCTGATACATTTAAACGCATTTCATCATATTCAGGCATGTTATTAATGTGCACACCACCAATTTCACCCACAACAGCCCAGCTATCAGCCCAAAGTGATGGGCCAAATAAATGTGTTGCTGTAAACTGCAATTGGCTAGTATTACGCTCAATATAACCTTTTGCTAATTCGCCAGGTCCTACAACGCTAATCGCATCCCCCGGACTCATTTGTGAAATACCTGCAAACTCAGGACGAAGCCCCGCTACCGCTAACTGCTCAGGCATAGCAGCATAAAGCAATTCTACGTCATCGATTTGTAATGGTTCGTCTTCACGGAAGGTGAACTCACCAGCAAACGCTGTTTCACCAATTGATGTATTAAAGCTTAACCCATACAGTTTAATATCTTCTGGATACTCATTGGTTGCTTTAGCAAATGCTTTTAAATCAGAGACATTGTCAGAAGTGATTTTAGTCGTTGCTAACATGGCTAAATCTTGAGCCATTGAGGCTTGTGTAAAGTTAGATACGCGACCAGAGATAAGCGGGCGACGACTATGGTAGTTTACATGATAAAGTGCAACCTCAGTGTCATTAAACTCTGGTAAAAACATACCTAAACGTAAACCATATTGGCCACCATCATCAGGCTCAGTTTTACCATCCCCTCCTTTGCCTTTAAGCGCGACTTTAGTAGGGTACGCTAGATAAGTTTGTGCTAATAACGCTTTACCTTCAGGGCTTGCAGGATCGATCCCTTTAGCGGCAGCAGCTTGACCAAAGGTGGTCATCAAGTTATTTAAGCTATCAGTTAAAAACGCTAAATCTATATCAGGGTTAGAGGTAAAACCAAGCTGTACATTTTGCTGATAACCATTTTCTGCGGCAAAGTCATTGGTTGAAAAATACGTACCAGCTGCAGGTAAGCGTGTTTCATGCCATTGGTACTGGTAAAAGCCTTCCAAAGTCACATTTTCAGTGATCCCTAAAGATGCCCATAACATACCAACTGGAATAAAGGCTTCTTTTAACTCGGCACCAGGCGCTTTTAATCGGTCAATATCGACCGGATTTACGTTAATACCGTGAGAAATTAATGTGCTTTCACCCCAGTTTATAACTTGTTGGCCAAGGCGAATAGAAAGTGGATTATTACCCTCATTCAAATCAAAGTTGGCCCATACGTAAGCATCTAATAGACGAATATCTGCGCAGCTTTGTTTTTTAGTGTCTTTATCATCACAAGGATCAACTCCTTGGCCTGAAGTTGGATTAACATAGGCGCGATCGCCATCCATCAATTCAAAATCATAAAAATACATAAAACGGGTGAAAAGGCCGTAGTTATCTTTGTTGATCGATAAATCGTGTGTCCCTTTCAACAGCTTTGAAAAAGACTCACCACTATCAAAGTTCAAATCCCCAGCGTCACCGTTATTAGAGTAAGAGCCAGGTTGGGCCCAGACATCTTGCGCTGAATAAATAGGATTTAAAACGGAGTTGTAGCCTGTCCAATCAAAAGACGGGTTATTACTTTTCCCTATTAAGTTAAAGTTTCGGTCTTCAACACGAATACTTTGCCCATAAGAGAAAGTCGAGTCGAAGGTTATATCAAACCCTCCGGCCTCAAATGTTGCAGCCTGTGTTGGTGCTGCTGATAACCCTAAAGTAGCGGCTGCGATGCCTAGTACTAGTTTATTTTTAACAAAAAGCGATCTTCTTATCATTGTGTGTCCCCCTGTCGCGGGTAATTTTGTGATCAAGTTATTGTTTTTAGTGTAGTCGTAACGATAGAAGCGAAATAAAGAAATTACAAATAGAACGCGTTCAATCGGTCATAATTTTTCTGTTTAGTTGACGTTCACCTAATGGTAAGACGTCCTACCAGATAATTTATACACGTAAATTAACAATAGGACAAATCGAATTAACAAAAAAATAATATTATAAGTGATTATTTTAAAATATTGTTTTAGGCAACACGTTCCAAACGTAAAAATTTATGCTCTGGGGTAAGCAAAAGTCGAAAGCGCCCTCTTACTCCTAAAGAAGAAATAAAAGGACGCAAATGGCTGGCCGCAAAACGTACTTTTTTGCCACCATCTTCAATTACTTGAACTGATGTATACTTACCTTCATAGTAATCCATGCACTGTTTGTAAGTTAAGTTCAGTAAAAAATAATATTCGACCATAATTTATTGTAGTGCTTTATCAACTTTTTCATACAAGTCGTCACTTAAATTATCAAGCAAAGCAAGACGTTGCAACTGAGCTTTGATAGCAACCGAACGTACTTCATCGTATCTGCGCCATGACATAAATGGCGTTAACATACGTGATGCATTTTGAGGGTTGATTGCATTAAGCTTAACTAATAAGTCACCTAGCAATTGATAACCTGTACCATCTTCACGGTGAAACTGTGCGGTATTAAAATGACTAAAACTGCCCACTAGTGCCCTGACACGGTTTGGGTTTGAAAAATCAAAACAAGGGTGATCATATAACTTTTTGATATTAATAATGGCGTCATCGCCACCTTGCATTGCTTGCAATGCAAACCACTTATCCATCACTAACACATCATGGCGCCACTGACTGTCAAATTGGTTTAACAACTCTTTTGCTAAGGGATTGTCAGCTTTTACCACCGCACTGAGCGCGGCGAGTACATTGGTCATATTGTGTGAATTAGCAGTACTAACAAGGAGTTGATTAATATCAAGCTCATTAATTTTTGCCAAATAATGTAAGCACATACCTTTTAATGCACGTATAGCGACAGCTGTTGCACTTACAGAGCCGTCATCAATTAAACTTTGATAACAGTCTAAGAGCTCACTACGCAATTGCTGAGCAATTTGTAACTCAAACTGATTTGTCACTGCAACCAATTGATCCACAGGGATCACATTAAACTCAGCTGCGAGGGTATCAAAACTAGGCAGCTTTAATAATTCCGCAATTAAAGCTAAATCTCCCTCCTGATCAACTAATAAACTACGTAATGCAGTAATAATTGCTGGATCCAATTGATTATTTTCAGGTGTTGTCATGGCCCCTTTAACTGCCCCAATGAATAATTGTTGTTGAGCATCCCAACGCGAAAAGTCACTGCGCGCAAAGCGCATAATGTGTAATAATTCAGTGGCTGTATTTTGTTTCTCAACAATACACGGCGCAGAGAAATCCTCTAGTAGCACCGCTACAGGCTTCGCGGTTAAACCATCAAAGCTAAACGTTTGCTGCGCTGTTGTGACATCTAAGACATGATCAAGTGGCTGTCCTTCAAACTGTAAAGGGACGGACTCGCCCTGTTGATCAAGTAGCTCGATAGCAAATGGGATATGTAATGGCGCATTTTCTGGCTGATTAAGCGGTGCCAGCTGCTCTATATGCAGTGAAAAAGTACCATTGAGCTTATCAAACTCTTGTTTTACGATTAGCCGTGGTGTGCCAGCTTGGCTATACCAACGTTTAAACTGAGTTAAATCGATACCTGAGGCATCACTCATAGCCGCAACAAAATCATCACAGGTGACGGCTTGCCCATCATGACGCTGAAAATAAAGTGCCATGCCCTGCTGGAACTTTTCTTCTCCCAATAACGTGTGCATCATGCGAATAACTTCAGCGCCTTTGTCATACACAGTTACTGTATAGAAGTTATTCATCTCAATCACTTGTTCAGGACGGATCGGATGTGCCATAGGACCGGCATCTTCACTGAATTGATGAGTACGCATTACTTTAACCGCATCAATACGATTCAGTGCCCGCGAGCCTAAATCACTGCTAAACTCTTGATCACGAAAAACTGTTAAGCCTTCTTTTAACGACAGTTGAAACCAATCACGACAAGTCACTCGGTTTCCTGTCCAATTATGAAAATACTCATGGCCAACGATTGACTCTATGGTGTGATAATCTTTATCAGTGGCGGTTTCTTGATTCGCCAACACACATTTAGAGTTGAAAATATTAAGACCTTTATTTTCCATCGCGCCCATATTGAAAAAATCCACAGCAACGATCATGTAAATATCTAAATCATACTCAAGATTAAAACGCTGCTCATCCCACTGCATTGATTTTTTAAGTGATGCCATCGCATGAGGAGTTTTCGGTAAATTCCCTTTATCAACAAACAAGGCTAAATCTATTGTACGACCACTTTGCGTAACAAAGGTATCTTCAAGTACATCAAAGTCCCCTGCAACAAGTGCGAACAAGTAACTTGGCTTTTTGAATGGGTCTTGCCATTTTGTAAAGTGACGGCCATTGTCTAATTTACCTTCCGCTAATTTATTACCATTTGATAATAAATGAGTAAACTGCTCGTCAGCAATAATTGTCACGTCAAAGCTTGCAAGTACGTCTGGGCGGTCAAGATAATAGGTTATTTTTCTAAAACCTTGCGCTTCACATTGTGTACAATACGCACCGCCAGATAGATATAAACCTTCTAAAGATGTGTTAGTTTTTGGCGCTATTTCATTAACGATTGTAAGCTGACATTGCGCTGGTAAATTATGGATCACAAGTTGCTCATCACGTAGGTCATAATCTGTATATGCGTTGTTATCTACAGTAATTGAGATCAGCGTCAAATCAATGCCATCAAGCACTAAATCTGCCACACCAGCTATTTTTTTCGTGATCGTCATTACACTCGTAACACGGGTGTTTAACGGCAATAAATCAAAGGTCAAATCAATGTGATCAATTAAAAATGGTGGAGCTTGGTAATCTTTAAGATACTGTGCTTGAGGTTTTTTTAATGCAGTCATGTGAAACTCCAAAGTGGCTCCTCTTGACAGAGGAGCGTATAATTTATGGCTATTGTTTTGGCTTAATACGTAAAATTTTAATGCCTAGGTAAGCATAAATAACAGCTAGTAATGGATTAATAAGATTAAAAAATGCATATAGCGCATAATCAAATGGGTTGATCAGTAATACACTTTGCATATATGCACCACAGGTATTCCAAGGGATCAGAGGACTGGTTATCGTCCCGCCATCTTCTAATGTTCTTGATAAATTAACAGGTTTCAAACCACGCTTTGCATATTCTTCTTTAAACATCCGACCAGGGACCACAATAGCGATATACTGATCTGCAGCAATTACATTGGTACCAATACAGGTCGCAATAGTAGCAGTAATTAAAGAGCCAGTGCTTTTGGCAATTTTAAGAATACTTTTTACAAAAATATCTAATAAACCTGTTTTTTCCATAATGGCGCCAAACATCAATGCCGTCATGATCAGCCACGTTGTGGTTAACATGCCAGACATCCCACCACCACTGAGTAATGAATCCATTTTTTCATCGCCTGTCAGGATACTAAAGCCATCAAAAAATGTACTCCAAACCAATTTAAAATAACCGACAATTTGCCCCTGGGAGCCATCAATTTGTGTTGCAATTAGGTCTGATTGAAAAATCATTGCCCATACTGCACCAAGTACCGCACCGATAGAAATTGCCGGAAATGCAGGCATTTTTTTAATTGCTAACACCAGTAAAACAATCAGTGGCACCAGCATCTCTAAACCTATATTAAAGTTTTGTTGTAGAATAGCGGTTATTTCATCAATACGCCCAGCCTCACTTGACGCTGTGGCATTAAAGCCCATAAAAATAAAGATGATTAATGCAATCACAAAACTTGGTACAGTCGTCCATAGCATATGATGAATATGCTCGAATAAATCAGCTCCCACAACCGCAGGAGCTAAATTTGTTGTTTCAGACAGTGGACTGAGTTTATCGCCAAAGTAAGCCCCAGATATTACGGCACCGGCCGTCACTGTTTGTTCTAATCCAAGGCCAGTAGCAACACCGAGTAGCGCTACACCTATTGTCGCCGCCGTGGTCCAAGAGCTACCAATACTCATTGCTACAATGCCACAAATTAAACAGCTTGCTGCGTAAAACCAACTAGGATTAATTACCTGTAAACCATAATAAATAAGTGTAGGTACAGTGCCTGACAGCAGCCAAGTGCCGATCAGCGCGCCAACCATTAACAAAATTAATATAGCGCCCAAAGATAGAGTGATCCCCTCTATCATCGCTTGTTCAAGTTTTTTCCAAGTATAGCCATTTTTAAGGCCAATAAGTGCAGCTGTAAATGTAGCAAACAGTAGCGCAATTTGATTCGGCCCTGATGACGAACTATCGCCAAATAAATAGACCGCAGCACCTAATAAACAAATCAGTACAGAAATTGGGATCAAGGCATCGAAAAAGCTGGCCTGTAGGATGGGTTTTTCTTTTTGTGAATTCAAAATTAAGACTCCTACGCGCATTTTTATGCGCGTTTAATTATTATTTTTTAGCACAGACGCGACGCTTAGCCTAACTAAGTTACTTACTTTTGTCAGCGTTTAATCAGTAATTATAGCAATATCAAGAGTTTTAGGCAGCAAAAAAGGCGCCAAAGCGCCTTTTTTATTAACCTGTAAAACAAGTTATTTCTTAGCTACACGACCAAACTTGATATAATCTTGGGTAATTAATGCAGCTTCTTCTAAGAATGGATCTAAGTCGTCTAAGACATCAGGCGCATCATCCAAGCTCTCGATTGGTTTTTCACCTAAACGAGTAAGCCTTTCATTAGTACGAGCTAATGCACGCGCTTCACCATCGTCTTTTTCTTTAATACGCTGCGCTTCTACAAGAGAAATAGTTTTCCGGTCTTTCTCTTCTTTATAACGCGTAATATCTTGAAAAACATAGTTAAACTCAGGTTCTGATTTAATGCGTTCAGCATGCGCTTTGCTTAAGTAAGCAATAGCTGGGTGTAAGTCATCAACCGAGTTATATTTGGCGCGTACGATACTGTCCCACGGTAATGCATTATCCTCTTGGCTTTCGCCCCATTCCGCTGGATCAATTGCTGATGGGAATGAAATATCTGGGATCACACCTTTATGCTGTGTACTACCACCATTGATACGATAGAACTTTGCAATCGTATATTGCACACTGCCAAGTGGATTATCGTATAAATCGTAAGCACGGCCTAAGCCCTTATGCTGTTGCACAGTGCCTTTACCAAACGTTTGCTCACCAATTATTACTGCTCGACCATAGTCTTGCATCGCTGCAGCAAAAATCTCAGAGGCAGATGCGCTGTACCGATCAACAAGTACTGTTAGGGGGCCGTCGTAAAACGTAACACCATCGCGGTCTTTTTGCTCTTCAATGCGATTATTTAGAGTATGAATTTGTACCACTGGACCTTGGTCAAAAAACAAACCAGATAGTTGTGTTGCTTCATATAATGAACCACCACCATTTTGGCGTAGGTCAATTATAATGCCATCTACTTTGGCTTCTTTTAATTTCGCCAATTCTACTTTAACGTCTTTAGACAAGTTGTTATAGAAACCAGGGATCTCAATAACACCTATTTTGCTGGTTAAATCAGAATATTTTGCTTTGAATACTTCTGATTTTGCCGCTCTATCTTCGAGGCGAATTTTATCGCGAATAATTTCAACTACTTTAGGCGCGCCATGATCATCAGCACCTTTTAAGTATTGTAACCGCACCTTAGTGCCTTTTGGTCCTTTGATTAAATCAACTACGTCATCTAAACGCCAGCCAATGACATCAACAAATTCTTCTTTGTCTTGAGCAACGCCGATAATACGGTCGTCAGCTTTAATTTGCTCCGATTTATCAGCAGGTCCGCCTGGAACTAAGCTGCGAATAACCGTGTAGTCTTCGTCGTAGCTAAGTACTGCACCAATACCTTCTAGTTCAAGATCCATGTCCATTTTGAACTGTTCAGCTCTGCGTGGCGATAAATAGGAGGTATGTGCTTCAATACTTCGCGCAAAAGAGTTCATTACGATCTGAAATACATCTTCACTATTGGTTTGCACTAAACGTTTTTGTGCATTGTGATAACGCTTAGTTAATAATTCTTTTATACCAGGCCAATCTTTGCCGGTCATTTTTAATCGTAGTGCATCATATTTTACACGTTCACGCCAAAGCTCATCTAACTCAGCTTGCGTTTTTGCCCAATCAGCATCTTCACGATCAAAGTAATATTCATCAGCCTTATCAAAGGTCATTGGTGTTTCAAGTAACTTTAAAGAATACTCATAACGCTCAAACCGACGCTGCATGCTTAGGTTGAAAATATCAAAGGTAAAATCAAGTTTACCGGTCGTTAATGCATTATCAAATTGGTTGCGGTATTGCTCAAATGAGGCAATATCCGCAGCCAAAAAGACGCTTTTATTAAAATCAAGGGATTCGATATAACGGTCAAACACTTTACTTGAAAGTGCGTCATCAAAACGAATTGGTTTATAATGTGCACGAGTAAATAAGTTTGTCACCCGTTTGCTAGCCGTACTATGCTGACTCTCTTGCGTAAGTACTGGCAAGTCTTTTGCTGTAACTACATCATTAACATCAGCAATATCTGATGCAAATAATAAACCTGAATACAGGGCGGCAACTAACGGAATGAGCTTAAACTTCTGACTCATACACAACTCCTTAATTTATATACAGCTTAAATAATGTACAGGCTGTCTGCTTTAGTTTTAACTTGCATGCCAGTTACCAACTCTACATGAACGTCTTCTTTGTTCACTTCAGTGATTACTGCATTAACAAGGGCTTGGCCAAGTTTAACTTTAACTTTGTTATTAACCTTGACCTCACTTGCTGGTAAAGGTTCAATTTTACCTGAACGTTTAACCGGCGCAGCTTTTGCTGGTGTGGCATTAACTTTAGCGTTTTTATCGCCTGGTTTAGCGAATTGGCCTGGTTTCTTTTTGTAAGATTTTGTGTCTGAATCATTACGTGGACGTTGTGACTTTTTACGTTTAGCCATTTTCGCACGACTTTCTTCAAGTGCTTTTTGAGCATGATCAATGTGCTCTTGTTCCACTTTAGCATCTTGATTTCCATCAAGATCAATACGAAATTCAGACTTAGTCACGGCTTCTAAATAACGCCAGTTAGACGTATATTTTCTCAGTGCTTGACGTACTTGCGTCTTACTAACTTTTTCAGAACCTTCAATTCGCTCAGCGATATCTTTAAAGATACCTACTTTCAGCGGCTTGATGCCGTCTTTTTGTTTAAAACATTGCGGAAATTCTTGATATAAAAATTCCAACACTTCATTAATATCTTTTAGCTTGTTTGTGGTTTCCATTTTAGAACCTATTTTTCACATCTTTTCATCAAGGGACGAATCGACGTAGTGTGTTACCCAGTCGACCAGCTCTTCAAAGTCGGCTTCAATTACAGCCATATCACCTCGAAGGTGTTCCCAAATACCATTTATAATTTCATCAATTAATTCACATTCAGTATCATCAGGAAGACGATCCCATGCAATGTGGATTAAATCGTTGAGCGTTTCCGCTACATGCTCTTCATCCCCTTCCCAATCACCTACATCAGTGATGGCAAACAGATAATCCTGTACATTTACTAAGTCTTTCATGCAATAGTTGCCTCAAAGCACGCGATCAGTGCTTCTAAACCTTGCTTATCATCAGCATCAAACCTAGCAATACTTGGGCTGTCGATATCTAATACAGCAAATACCTCACCATTTTTGTGGATAGGTATTACTATTTCAGAGTTAGACGCCGCATCACAGGCAATGTGGCCTGCAAATGCATGTACATCTTCAACAAGTTGAGTTTGCGCAGTTGCAGCGGCAGTTCCACAGACCCCCTTTCCGACAGGAATTCGGATACATGCAGGATTACCTTGAAACGGACCAAGTACTAATTCAGTTGGTGAATCCATCAAATAAAAACCAGCCCAATTTACATCATCGAGTGACGTAAATAACAGCGCGCTAATATTCGCCATATTGGCAATAATGTTAGGTTCACCAGTAATTAGCGATTCAGTTTGTTTAACTAATGACTGGTAAAATTCTTGCTTTTGCATACCAAACTACTTCTTATCAAACATACAGTAGCTAAAGGTACTCTTTGTCGCCAATAATTGAAACCTTTTCAGGGCAAAAAAAAGCAATTTGCCCTAATTTTCAGCAAGCTTGGTTAATAATTCTGCTATTGAGGAGGCTGTTGTTTTATCGCACCTAACCTTAATCCATATAAAAACAGTCCCGCCGCTAAAGCTGACATCGCGGTATTAATTAAAAAGACCATACCACCTGTTGCACTGAGTAAGTAACTAAAAATTGCACCACCGAGTAAACCTAATGTCAGTACTCCCGAATAATTAACTTTCGCGTACTTGTGCATCAATAAATATCCGGGTACTACAAAAGCAGCCATGGTTAAACCGACAATATGCGCGTTAGCTATCGCACTCATAAGTAACTGGAAAAAGGTAGTCAGCGGATCGGTATTGAGCGTTAATGCATAATAAACTCCTAACACACTGCCAATGATCACAGGTGAAAGTAATGATAACCCAACACTTTTTGCAAGCCGATGTTTCATAATGCGTCCTTAAAATCATACCTGAATAAATACTAAGAATGCATGATGTTTTACAACATCGAAATAGAGACTATGGTCGTAATTAAATAACTACATAAAACTTAGGCACAAAAAAGCCCGCTAATTTAGCGGGCTATTTTATATGGTGGAGAGATAGGGATTTGAACCCTAGAGGGGCTATAAACCCCTGCCGGTTTTCAAGACCGGTGCATTCGACCACTCTGCCATCTCTCCGAAACATTTATAAATCACGAATAAGAGTGTACTCGCAATTATTTTAATTAGGTGGTGGAGAGATAGGGATTTGAACCCTAGAGGGGCTATAAACCCCTGCCGGTTTTCAAGACCGGTGCATTCGACCACTCTGCCATCTCTCCGCACGGCCTGCATAATAGAGAAGGCAGTGCTCTTTGTGAAGCTTTTTTTTCAAAAAAGTGTTCAAGTGCTTAAAAAATCATTGATTTGTTTATTCTTAACTCACCACTGGGTAAAAATCACACTAAATTGAACTTTTCTTTTTAATTATCGGTCTATTGAACTACAAAGGTTTGCCCAAATATAGAAGTCTTGGTAATCTAACTTCAGTTTAATTATCGGAACTTACAATAGGTTTCTAAAGGAGCTCTAAAATGGCATTTAATCATTCGTACAATACCGCTAGACCGGTTATGTCGACCATTGAAACAAACAAGGTACTTAAAAACACCTATTTCTTATTGGCCATGACATTAGCATTTAGTGCTGTGACGGCTGGTATCTCAATGGCATTACAACTACCTTATTTTATGGGGTTAGTTTTTACTCTTATTTCATTTGGCCTTTTATTTGTTGTAAATAAAAAAGCCGAAAGCGCGTCAGGCGTTGCATGGGTATTCGCTTTTACGGGTTTAATGGGTGCGGGACTTGGTCCGTTACTTAACCATTATGCAGCGATGCCAAATGGCCCAATGCTTATCATGCAAGCGTTAGGATCAACTGCACTGATTTTCTTTGGTTTGTCTGCGTATGCACTAAATACTAAAAAAGATTTCTCTTTTATGGGCGGTTTTTTAACGGTAGGCCTTATTGTTGTGATTGTGGCCAGCATTGTTAATATCTTCATCGGCAGCTCGCTAATGTTTATGGTATTAAATGCAGCGGTTGTATTGATCATGTCTGGCTTAATCTTGTTTGATACAAGCCGCATCATCAACGGTGGCGAAACAAACTATATTCGCGCTACAGTCTCTTTATATTTAAGTGTATATAACTTGTTTACTTCATTGCTTGCACTGCTTGGCGCAAATAATGACTAATTAAATAGTTCTGTTAAAATAGCCCCTCTTTAGGGGCTTTTTTATTGGAATAGTTTTGGCACGATTTGTACTTTCTCTGCACAGCGCACCATCGGATCATGATACCACGCAACGTTTGGTGAAATTTGCACAAGCATGTTTAACACAAGGGCATAACATTGATGCCATTTTTTTGTATCAAAACGGCGTTTTTCATGCCAGCGAGCAACTAGATTTGGCAGCTGATGAATTAGCGATTAATGCTTTATGGCAACAATTACATGAGCAAGGGATTCATCTTATGTTGTGTGTTACTGCTGCCGAAAAGCGTGGCCTTGATATAAATAATACCGGTGTTTTTGCAGTCGCAGGGTTAGCTGAGTTTGCAATGCTTGCCAGTGATGCGGATAAATGGGTGCAATTTAAATGATCAATGTATTAGTTTTAAGCCACCATAGTCCTTTCGATGATTTACATATTCGTGATGCATTAGATATGACATTAATATTCGCTGCTGTTGAGCAAAATATTAGTTGGTTATTTAGCGGCCCTGCGGTACTAGCCCTAAAAAAACATCAACAACCTGAGCATATAGGTTTAAAGAACTACTTTAAGACCATCAGAACGCTAGAAATTTACGATGTTGAAAACATTTATGTATGTGAAAAGTCTCTGCTCGAGTATGGCCTTGATAAACATAACTTGTTAGTAGAAGTAAAAGCGCTTAATTATCAGCAGCAAACTCAACTTATAGCCCAGCAACAACACATAGTGAACTTATGAGCACTTTACACATATTTTCCAAGCCACTTGGCTATTACAACACGGATCAATTAGTTAACCTGATCCAGTCAGCAGACAAAGTATTATTATTAAGTGACGCATGCTTTGCGATTGCCCAATTTAGACAGCTTGCAACGCACTTATTAATACTTGCTGATGACGCCAAGGTACGAGATATCACAATCAATCAGCCCGATCACTCGCTTAGTTATGACGACTTTGTCGCACTAACATTAGCAACATCTCACTCTATTACGTGGTAATACATGCTTGAATTTAATAATCAAATTATCGACACGGATAAACAAGGTTACTTACTTGATCACTCGTTATGGAGTGAACAATTAGCCTGCGTTATTGCCGAGCAAGAAAACATTGAATTAACCTCCCAACACTGGGAAGTGATTCATTTTGTGCGTAATTTTTATTTGGAGTACAACACCAGCCCAGCAATAAGAATGTTAGTTAAAGCAATGGCAAAAGCACTGGGTGAAGATAAAGGCAATAGTATTTATCTGTATACTCTTTTTCCTAAAGGCCCAGCTAAGCAAGCAACTAAAATTGCTGGCTTACCAAAACCCGCACGGTGCATCTAGCAATGACAATAGCTAAACCAAATAATACAGCAAAACGCCGAAATAGCGGCCGTAGCTATAATCGCGGTGCAATTACAACCAAAAAAGTGAATAACTCAATAAAGCGCGAGATAAAACCAGCCATTGCCGCCAGTGAGCGAAAAATTGTCTTATTTAATAAACCATTTGATGTGCTGTGCCAGTTTACTGATGAAGCAAACAGACAAACCTTAGCTGACTTTATTACCATTAAAGATGTATATGCTGCAGGACGATTAGATAGAGACAGTGAGGGCCTGCTATTGCTCACTAATTGTGGGAAATTACAAAACACTTTAACAGCGCCAAACAAAAAAACCAGTAAAACTTACTGGGCACAAGTTGAAGGTGAACCAACTGATGCAGCAATTAAACAACTGTGCCAAGGCGTCGAGCTCAAAGACGGATTAACATTACCAGCCGTTGTTAAACGCATAGATGAGCCAACTTTATGGCCACGTAATCCTCCCGTTAGAGAGCGAAAAAACATTCCAACCAGTTGGCTCAGTATTACCCTTACCGAAGGACGTAATCGCCAAGTAAGAAGAATGACAGCACATATTGGCCACCCTACTTTACGTTTAATCCGCTATCGTATTGGTGACTATACGTTAAAAGGAATTGATAATGGCCATTTTAAAATAATCGCAGATGAACTATAGCTGTGCTTGAGCGCAGCTATTTCAAATATGCCTAGTAGCGCTCAGCTGATTTTTTGTATCAATCTTCACTAACAACGATACAATTACGCCCTTGTCTTTTTGCTTGGTACAAAGCTTTATCTGCCGCATCAGCAAAATAGATATAATCGCCAGTTTGGGGATTATGCAAAGTTTTAATGCCCATGCTTAGTGTTATATAGCCAATATCTGTATATTCATGCTTAATAGCTAATTGATTAACTGCTTGCTGGATTTGTAATGCACTATGTAAAGCCTTTTTCGGATCAGCCTCTGGCAGTAACACCACAAATTCCTCACCGCCAAAACGGGCAACAAAGTCCTTTTCGTGATTCATCGTGGCCACTGCAATACATTGTGCAATTTGATACAAGCATTCATCGCCTTTAATATGACCGTAGTTATCGTTGTATTGCTTAAAATAATCAATATCGATTAAGATCATTGATAACGGCTTTATTTTTTTATTCATTAATTCAAGTTCATTGGCCAACTTCTCATCAAAACAACGTCGATTGGCAATTTGTGTTAATGAGTCTAAAAATGCCATGTCTCGAAGTGTATCTTCAGCAGCTAAATGCTGTGTTACATCCTTAAATATAGCTAAAAATTCGTGCCTAAAATATCTTCCCGAAATTTCCATCATTATATGGGAGCCATCTTTACAAGTAACACAATAAACTTGTGGTTCAATATCAGTATCATTTTCTAACGCAAAGCTAAGAGCTTGTTGCCACGTTTGTCGCACCCACATCAGATAATGTGGATCTGGGTAAGCATTAAGCCACCAATCATTAAGTGTTGGAATATCCTCAATAGTGTAACCGAACACATCTACAAAACGTTGGTTTATACGGATTATATTCTCGGTGAGCATACATACATTACACAACGGTATTGGCACTTGCGTAAATAAATTAACGTACTCACTCAAATCATGCTGGCGGGTTAGTGGTTTATTATCTTGCGTTGAGTAATCACTATTTTGCACGATAACAGCATTATTTTGACTCGTTTTTACGCGCATCGATAGCGCGAAATGCCATTCTTGCCACCAGGTTGCTAACTGTGAAACGAGAAAATACTCAGACTCACTTGAAGTTTTCAAATTCACGGCAACACTTTTAAGTAGGCAATCTACTTTACTATATTCAATTACTCCCAATTGTTGATAATTTAAAAGAATATTTTCAAAAAGCCTATACGCATCAACTCTTAAAATACTGCGCGTGTCATCAACCATCGCTGTTAATTGTGATTTAGAATTACCAGCATATTGTGCAATGAAGTTAATTATTGATTGTTGATAGAAAATATAGTCCATATACATTGCCCATTAATTACGTGTGCATAAAAACATGCACTTGGAAGTACACCAGAATAATTTAAAGGAATGTAAGCAGATGCAAATATTCGGCGTGAGAAAATTCGTAAAGAGTAGTTGATTAATGTAAACAATAAATAGGGGTAGATTTATCATCTGACAGTGTATAAAAGTGCTAGCTCTTATATATTTTAACAATCCAAAAAGACGACTTTGTGGCGCACAATATGCTTATTTTCTTAAATAACTCAAGTATGTTATTACACTGCCGTTATACATTATTGTATGAATAAACTCTCGACTTAAAATACGGTATTAACTACATTATCGCCCGCATGGGATTAGATGCTAAATGGATATGACCAATGAAGAACTAAATTTTATATCAGATCTTTTCCAAGTGACGGTTCCTTCAAAATTGAGGGACAATCATACACTGACATTACAAAGCTCTATCCCTGCCAATATTGCTGAATTACTAAATAATACAAAATTAACACTACTGGCTGAAGTTGGCGATTATCAATTATGGTTTCCACTTGAAATAAGAATTGATAAAACAGGCGTTGTAACCCCTGTATTAAGCGCACCAGAGGTCATCGACACACAAGGAATAAAGCGCTGTTGGCGTGGCGGGAACCTCAATATTCAGAGCCAAGACTTTGAAGTTGAATCAATCTCAAGTACTGGACTTTTTCTAAAATCAACGACTCAAAAAGCTCCTTTAGCGATTGAGCAACAGATAAAATTAACCCTTCCAAACAAAAAAAATATTACTATCGACATCAAACCGGTACGCTTTAGTAAGCGAGGCATGGCTGCCAAGATCACTCATATTCATCAAGGGAAAGAACATCTAAGGGCTTATTTATTTGAAGCCCATAAGCGCCAAAATGCCAATTTATATGAGTCCTCAAACAGCTTATAAATATAATTCACAGTTGTGTATTAGTCGCAGCTAGTTGCAGTGAGGTTAGTACAGCGATAAGCTAAACCTTTATTGTAATAAATGAAGGTTCTATGAGCGAAAATAACTATCCAATAGGTACTCAAGGCACGCCTTGGAATGATAAAGATAAACAGTGCTGGTTTAACCTACAAACGATTAAACGTAGCTATCAATCTGAAGTTGTAACTTTAATCAACGAACTGGATAATGATTTCGAGGTTGAGCAATATGGTGCGCTCAGTTTTGATCCTACTCGCTACCCTCTTTTTATTATTAAATCAAAACAGTGGGCATCGAATAAACCGAGCATATTGATCACCGGTGGCGTACATGGCTATGAAACAAGCGGTGTTCATGGCGCATTACATTTTATGAAAACGCTAGGTATGAAATACGCTAAAGAGTTTAACTTACTGGTTGCTCCTTGTATTAGCCCGTGGGGATATGAAACCATTAATCGCTGGAACCCAGCAGCCATAGATCCAAACCGTTCGTTTTATTCATCAAGCCCAGCACCAGAGTCAGCAGCACTAATAAATTATATTAAAGCACAAAATATACCTTTATTAGCGCATATTGATCTGCATGAAACAACTGACACTGACAACAGTGAGTTTCGCCCTGCACTTGCGGCTCGTGATGGCAAAGTGAACACTAATTGGAATATTCCTGATGGTTTTTATCTTGTCGCTGATAGCAATAAACCTGAACCGCAATTCCAAAAAGCGATTATTGACACTGTTGCTAATGTGACTCAAATTGCCCCCAGTGATGAAAACAATCAACTCATTGGAGTGCCATTAGAACAACATGGTGTGATCAATTATGCAGCACGAGAACTCGGTTTATGCATGGGCTTTACAGATGCACAGTATGTCACCACAACAGAAGTGTACCCAGATAGTCCGACGGCAACAGATGAGCTATGTATTACAGCACAGGTGGCTGCAATTAAAGGTGCATTAGATCACCTGCTTACAAAATAATTATTGCGAGGGTCTATTGGTAATTATATTTAGGCCCTATTCTGACATTTTTAATCTGGTTATATATTATTCACTGATTAATTAATGCAAATTTATAAAAAATTAAAAAATACCTAGACTCCGCGTTTTAATTGTATAAAATTCGCGCTCTTAAATTTTCTTACAAGGAAGCACGTTGAAATTTAGCAATAAACATGGACAGGTTAGTTTACACCGCGAGCAAAATATAATCATTGCTAATTTTTGCGGGAATCTTAACGCCAGTTTAGTAACCTCATTTAGCAATGGCTTATTTGAGCAGGTTAGTCAGCTTGCCAATAAACCATGGGGATATATCAGTGATTCTCAAAATTTGTTGGCTGCAACTCCTCAGGCAGAGCAACAACTTACAGTGTTGGCCTCTGCCATGGTTCGTAATGGATGTATTGCTAGCGCTTATATTTTTGATTCAGCTATCGTAATCAATCAAATGCAACGCATTATTCAAAATGCAGGCCTTAGCGTGGATGTTCGCCATCGTCTGTTTAAATGTTTAGTGCAAGCTAAAACCTTTGTTCACCAAACAATGAACGATAATGCAGCTCAATTTCACTCTGCATAACTTAGTTACGATAAAACACACTGCTTATTGATGTATTAATACTGCTATCTTCTTCGGCTGTGATCACAAAATCAAGTTCATTGAGCTTACTTGGTAAATCATAGCCATCGGCAACCACAGTGACCGGGATGCGCTTCATTTGACCAGGCTCGACAGCTGTAAGTTGAGGGCTCTGTAACTTAGCCACATCAAGACCGGTAATCGCTACTCGGTAATGCAGTAACTGTTGTGTTTTATTAATTATTGTCAAGGTGTAAGGGTTTTCAACTAAGCCCTCATAATTTACTCGATATAATGCATTACGATCACGCAGTACTGACACTTCGATTGGCGTGCGTTGAACTAACCACGCTAACATACTGACCATTAATAAAACCGTGAGTGCGCCATAACCAACCAGTTTCAACCGGTATGGATTAGTTTGCTCGCCAGCCATCTGTTTTTCGCTTGCGTACTTGATCAAGCCTTTTTGATAGCCAAACTTATCCATTGTATCGTCACATGCATCGATACATAAACCACAGTTAATACATTCATATTGTAAGCCGTTACGAATATCAATCCCTGCCGGGCACACTTCCACACATAAATTGCAATCTACGCAATCACCTAAATCTAACGCTTTAGGATCGGCCTTACGTTTACGTGGACCACGACTTTCCCCACGCGCACTATCGTAAGTGACAAGTAATGTATCTTTATCAAACATTACAGCCTGAAACCGTGAGTATGGACAAGCAATAGTGCACATTTTTTCTCTTAAGAAACCGGCATTTCCATAAGTACAAAAGGCAAACAAAAATACCCAAAAACTAGTGATGCCCGACCATTGCAGAGTAAACATATCCCCATACAAGCTTTTAGCCGGAATAAAGTAAGCCATAAATGACGTTGCTGTAAACAATGATATGATTAACCAAGCGCTATGCTTGATTGTTTTTTTCTGCCATTTTGATAACGTCCACGCGGATTTATCTAACTTTATACGTTGATTACGTGTTCCCTCTATACGTTGCTCCACCCATGAAAACATCAGCATCCAAATTGTTTGTGGGCATGTATATCCACACCATACCCGGCCAAGCCAATTGGTAACAAAAAACAACGCAAAAGCACCTAACATAAATAACAACGCCAAGATCATAAAATCTTGGGGCAGTAAGGTCAGCCCAAAAATAGCAAACTTTTGACTCGCAACATCTAGCAATACCGCTTGCTGGCCTTTGTATGGGATCCAAGGAATAAGAATGAATGTAAGCATGAGTAACCAACCAAGGTTACGGCGAATACGCTGGAAAAATCCTTTTTGCTCACGGATATAAATAGGCCCTTCATGCTTATAGGGCTTGATGATCATATCTTCTTCTTTAATATCAAATTTCATAATAACTACTTACTGTGACGGTTAGGCCCGTAAGTTTGCAAGTTTCAGACCAAACAGAAATTAAATTAAGCAGTTGAATATTAATGAATTTTTATTTAATAAACTCGCTAAAATCGCGACATTTAGCGAGTGCCGTGATATTTAACGATTTTTACGGATCATCAACTTGCGCATTTTTGATCGTAACGTACTCTCCGGCATGCCTAATTTAACTGCCGCGCCTTGACTGCCAGAAATTTGCCAATTTGATAATTCTAATACTGCGATGATATGCTGTCTCTGCGCTTCGTCAAGGCTCAGATCCGTGTTTAGGTTAGCGCTAGCATTGGCATCAAGTGGTTGCGATAACTGCAATACAGACTGCTTTGATAAAATAGCCTCTCGCTCTAGTACATTCTGTAATTCACGAATATTACCCGGCCAATCATAAGCTTGTAGCTGTGTTATGGCTTTTTCACTGAGTCCTTTGAGCTGTTTACCAAGACGTTTATTTAATTGCGCAATTAAATTACTACACAAATATGGAATATCTTCTTTACGCGCTTTCAGTGGTGGAACTGTGATTGGAAATACATTTAGTCGATAATATAAATCTATTCTAAAGCATCCTGACTGCACCATGGCCCATAGGTCACGATTAGTCGCAGCAATTACACGAATATTAACTTTACGTGTTTGACTACTGCCAACACGTTCAAATTCATGCTCTTGCAATACCCGTAACAACTTACTTTGCGCTTCAAGAGCAAGCTCTCCAATTTCGTCTAAAAAAATGGTGCCATTATTAGCCAACTCAAAACGTCCTTTACGATGCTCCTTAGCCCCCGTAAAAGCCCCCTTTTCATGACCAAATAACTCAGATTCAAGTAAGCTTGGCGTAAATGCGGCGCAATTAACCTTAATAAAGGATTGCCCACTGCGCCCACTTAAGCGATGTAAGTTACGAGCAACTAATTCTTTTCCTGTGCCGTTTTCACCTAAAATCAATACCGTGCTATCGGTCGGGCTAACAAGTTTTATTTGCTCAAGCATGGTTTGAAATACGTGGCTTTTGCCTACCAAACCAGACTCTTGCCAATCTTCATTAAGTTCTGCTATCAAATAGCTATTTTGCTCTTTTAATTGCTCACTTAAGTGATTCACTTGCGCTAAAGCATCACGCAGTGCGTGCTCTGTCTGGTGTTGTTTTGATACATCGCGAAATATCGCGACAGCGCCGATCAACTGATTATTTTTATAAACGGGTGTAGATGTATATTCTACCGCGAAACAGCTGCCGTCTTTACGCCAAAATACCTCATCTTTAACATGGCGATGCTTGCCGTCAAACATAGTGCAATAAATCTGGCATTCATCTGCTGGATATGGCCGTCCGTCAGCGTGACTATGATGATGGTACTGATGAATTTTTTTACCCAGCAACTCATCTGCATGCCATCCAGTCATGCGTTCAGCAGCGGGATTTACAAATACCGCATTACCACTTAAATCAAAGCCATATATTCCCTCACCAACGGCGTTGAGTAATAAAGTTGGATCGTCTAAAAACTGTTTTATCATTGCTTACACCAATCTCGCGAAATATCGCGTTCATTATGCCTATAATGGCGAAGATTTGCACCCTAAGTGACTAACTCATACCGTTCATTAAAGCGAAACTATCCGTCGTTTTGCTTCATCATGAACCGCATCTAAAGTAACTGTAAGACTACAGCGCTCATCGTTAAGTATTTGAAAAATAAATTAATAAATACCTAACTATCATCAAGACAAAGTTAATCTGCTTGTGATTGTAATGCATTAGCTTTGCAAATATGTATTAACTGCAGTGTCTGCACACTTCTTATTTAATTATTGCATAATCTTTGCTTACAATTTCATCTCTGGTAGTAGTTACATTCTTGGTTGTAACCGATTAAACTCAAAAAAAACAATATTGTAGGGATCACATGTCGTTAATTATTAACAACCTTGAAAAACACTATAAAACGGTTACTGCGGTGAATAAGCTGTCATTTGATGTGTAACCAGGAGAGATTTTTGCTTTACTTGGCCCCAATGGTGCGGGGAAATCATCATTAGTAAAAATGATCGTTGGTTTTTCCTCTCCAGATAGTGGCTCTATTCAACTCAATGATGCAAGACAAGCGTATTCATCTATTCCGGCACATTTACTGGGCTATCTACCAGAAGACCGAGGCCTCTATCCAGAAAAAACAATAAAACAAAATCTACAATTTTTTGCAGCATTACACGGCGTAAAAGATAGCGAATTTACGCAGCGCTGTGACTATTGGTTAGCTAAATTTAATTTAACCGCACGATTGAATGACCCCTTAAAATCACTTTCTAAAGGGAACCAACAAAAAATCCGATTGATCACTGCAATTTTACATAAGCCCAAATGGGTAATTTTAGATGAGCCATTTTCTGGCTTAGATCCTATTAATCAGGAATTAGTTGTTGAATTTTTAGCGCAATTAAAACAGCAAGGCATGACCGTTATTTTAAGTGCACATCAGATGGCGATGGTAGAAAAACTTGCTGATCGGGTATTGCTATTAAATCAAGGTGAAAGTGTTTTATACGGCAAACTCAGTAATATACTTCAAAGCGCGCAAAATAATAGTATTCAAGTCGTATTCAACGATCCAATTAATCAAACTTACTTTGAGCAACTATGTGAACATTATTGTGTTGAGCAAATAAAAGCACAGCAACTAACTATCACCCTAAAGCAACACCAATCACTTAACCAGTTACTTCCTCAGTTAATCAGCATCGGGGAAATATGTGAACTCAAAAATAAAGCTCAGTCACTGCATGCAATTTATTTACACGCAGTAGCTGAGCATAACGCTAAACTGGATCAAGGAACGACGCTATGAATAAATCATCGCTTACACAGCAACAGCTCTGGATTGTTGCAAAATGGGAGTTCTTGCATTTTTTTAAATTAAAACAAGAAATTATTTCGAAGTTGATCATGCTCGCTATTGCTGGAGTTATTTATTTTTTTGCCACTGCAAACAGTCAACTTGAACAAGGTTATCATTTAGTAAGCAACCTCGAGTTTAGCGTCAAAACAGAGCCTACATCGACACAATTTAAGTTTACCAAACATGATGATTTAACTGCCATCATTGCAAATTTAGCTGAGGATACTGGCTATGATGGCGTACTTAAGTTTGACCAAGCGACTCACTCATATACGTTAATAACGGCTGTAAAATCAGCATGGCAAACAACATTGCAATCGCTCCTTAGAGCGCAATTGCAACAAGCTCAATTTGATAGCTTAGGCTTAAGCGAGCAACAACGACTAGGATTGACGAAAAATATTTCAATTGAACATAGGGTACTTGACGAGCTTTTGAAAAATCAAGCTGATCGTAGTCAAACATACACAGCAGTTGGGGTACTGATATTATTATTTGTTGCGATGTTTGGGATCTTTAGCCAACTCTTTGTCAGTATTACCGGTGAAAAGCAAAACCGCGTAACGGAGCAATTGCTAGCCACCATGACACCACAAACATGGATAGATGGTAAGCTACTTGGGCAAATATTACTTGCAGTAAAAACCATGATTGGCACCTTGCTATCGATTATTTTATCGATGCTATTTTTTACCGTTATCATTAAACAACAAGCCCTCAATTTAGACTTTATTAATTGGTCATTACTGCCTTGGTTGTTAGCCTATGCGATTGTAGGTCTTGGCATCTGCGCTGCATTTATGGCTGCGATCGCAGCGGGTATTGATGATCCTAATCACAGTAGTAAAAGTGCCTTAATGATGCTGCCATTGGCACCTATCGTGATTGCATTTTTTGTTATCGATGCACCAAACAGTGTTTTAACAATCGTGCTTAGTTACTTGCCGATCACGGCATTTGCGGTTATGCCGGTGCGCATGTCATTAGTTGAAATACCAATTTGGCAAGCACTCTTATCCCTGCTTCTCAGTATTGGCTGTTTTTATTACTTACGTATATTTGCCGCTCGTATTTTTAAAATGGGTATGAATATGTACGCAAAAGAACCGAGTTTAAAGGCTATGTGGTTGAGTATCTTTAAATAACAAAACATATAGGCAGATAGCGTTGCGTTATCTGCTATTTAATGATTGTGAGTTTTGCTATTTATAAAATCAGTGAGAGCAAATAGCACACCTGATATCACAAAAGTAACATGAATTATTACTTTCCACATCAATTCATCACTTGAGTGACTAGTAGAGCTTATAAACACCTTTAACAGTTCGACTGCAGAAATGGCAACAATTGCGCTGATCAATTTCATTTTAAGACCAGAAAAACCTACTTTACCCATCCATGCAGGGCGATCTTCATGATTACCAATATTTAATTTAGAAACAAAATTTTCATAGCCACTAAAAATAATTATTAATAATAATCCTGCCAGTAATGCGGTATCAACCAAGGTCAAAATACCCACCAGTAGTTGCTCATTAGTAGCGCTAAATGTATTTATCGCCATTTGATACAGGTATTTAAAAAACTTCAAAAGTAACAGTACAATTGCAACGAGTAAGCCTATAAAAAAGGGAGCTAGTAGCCAGCGGGCTCGAAAAATAAAGCTTTCAACAAACTGTTCTAGTTTAGATGCAACACGAGGTGTGGTGTCAGGTAGTTGGCTTTGAGACATAATTATTCCTAAATTGATAGCTGGCGTAAGATAGCATTGATTAACATAAGTTTCTCATTATTTTACCGTCTCTTATTACATTATATTTGTCTTTACGATAAAAATATTTCGTTATCTTTTATTATCATTTCGTTTAAGAATCACTTACCAACAGCATGTTGCTTGATTGGATCACTGTTGTTTTTGAATATAAAACAGCAGTCACTACATTTTTTAGGAATACACGAATGAAAAAAGCATTGCTAGCGCTTATCGTAGCGCCATTATTTGCAGTTTATGCAACTTTTGCTGTTGCTGACGATGCTGTTGAAGCTTCCGCCGAAACAATTAAAGAATACACTGAGATGTGTTTAAACTGGGCTAAAGACGACGACATCAGCAATGAAGAGCTTAAACCATACGTACTAAAGTGCGTAAATGATGAACTTGAATCAGAAGGCTATAAAAAAGTCACTGACGTAAAAATCTAACGTCAAAAATGCCTCTAAAGGCATAATTTTTGATATAAAAAAACCGGAATTGACACAAGGGTGTGCATTCCGGTTTTTTTGTTTTCAGAGCTTAGTATTCTACTCAGCGTCCTTTTTTGTTTTTGCAGCGGCTTTTTTAGGTGCGGCTTTCTTGACTGTTGCCTTTTTAGCGGCTGGTTTTTTCTTAGGTGCGGCTTTCTTCTTTGCCTCTTCAACCCACTTTCCTGCATTGAAATGTGCAGTCCAGCCTGTTGCTTTACCGTCAACCTCAGTCATTACATATTGTTCTTTATTCTTACGGCTATAACGAACAATTGCTAAGTTACCATCAGGATCTTTTACTGGTGCATCAGCTAGATAATAAAACTTAGGTGAAATACGATCTCTAAAACGCTGTAACTCTTCCACTTTAGGGGCACGAGTTTCACGTGATTTAGGGAAGGTATTCGCTGCTAAGAAAATACCTGCAGCGCCGTCACGTAGCACAAAGTATGCATCAGATTTTTCACACTCTAACTCTGGTAACTGAACAGGGTCTTCTTTTGGTGGCGCTGCTTCGCCGTTACGCAGTAATTTACGGGTGTTTTTACACTCATCATTACTACAGCCAAAGTATTTACCAAAGCGCCCTGATTTAAGCTGCATATCTGATGAGCATTTATCACATTCAATGATAGGGCCATCATAGCCTTTAATTTTAAACGTGCCCTGCTCAACGACATAACCCTTACAAGCAGGGTTATTACCACAAACATGTAATTTACGAGTTTCATCTATCAGGTATGAATCCATTGCCGTTTCACAAATTGGGCAACGCTTCATTTGCATCAATGTTTCGGTTTCGACATCTTCAACGTCAGCGGCAACCGCTTCATCACCTGACACTAAGTTCATAGTGGTAGTACAACGTTCTTTTGGCGGTAAATTATAGCCTGTACAGCCTAAGAAAACGCCAGTAGAGGCTGTTCGAATACCCATTTTTCTGCCACATGTTGGACAGTCAATATCAGTTTCGACCATTTCATTTTTACGCATCCCACCTTCATCTTCTTCACCACTGGCTAAAGTCAGTTGTGTAGAAAAATCAGCGTAAAACTTGTCAAGTACCTGTGTCCAGACACGCTCACCTTCAGCGATATCATCTAACCGGCCTTCCATTTTTGCAGTAAAGTCAAAGTTCATCAGATCAGTAAAGTTCTCAACTAAACGATCGGTGACAATTTCACCCATTTTTTCTGCAAAGAAACGACGGTTTTCAACACGGACATATCCACGATCTTGTATCGTTGAAATAATTGATGCATAGGTAGATGGACGACCAATACCACGTTTTTCAAGTTCTTTTACTAAACTCGCTTCACTAAAGCGTGCTGGCGGCTTAGTAAAATGCTGTTTTGGATCAAGTTCAACAAGGCTTAATATCTCGCCTTCTTTAATAGCTGGTAGTGATTGATCTTCTTCGTTCTTTTTTCGAACTGCTGGTTGTACTTTAGTCCAACCATCAAAACGTAACACCCGTCCTTTGGCTCTTAATTGGAAATCGGCGGCAGTAACAGTTAATGTTGTTAAGTCATATTCAGCAGGGACCATTTGACACGCAACAAATTGACGCCAAATTAATTCATAAAGCTTTTTAGCATCCGGGTCTACGCCATCTAGGTGACCAGATAATACAGTAACACTTGAAGGACGGATCGCCTCATGCGCCTCTTGTGCATTGCCTTTTGAACTATAACTAATAGCTTCTTTTGGTAAATACTTATCACCAAACTGCTGCGAAACATACTCGCGACACATTGCAACTGCATCTTTCGACAAGTTGGTTGAGTCAGTTCGCATATAGGTGATATAACCTGCTTCATACAAACGTTGCGCTAACATCATGGTCTTTTTAACGCCATAGCCTAAACGCGTACTCGCAGCTTGTTGCATTGTTGAAGTAATTAGTGGCGCACTAGGACGACTTTTACTTGGCTTTTCCTCAACACTAACAACTTTATATTCAGCTTGCTCTAAAGATGCAGTAGCTGCCATAGCTTGCGCTTCATTGACTGGCTTAAAGGCTTTATCACCTTGTTTGAACACCTCTAAACGAAGTGCCGACTCGGTATTTTTCACATCGGCATGAATATCCCAGAACTCTTCAGGAATAAACGCTTTAATTTCACGCTCGCGCTCAACTAACAAACGTACTGCGACAGACTGTACTCGTCCAGCGGATAAACCACGGGCAACTTTTTGCCACAATAATGGCGATACCATAAAGCCTACAACACGATCTAAAAAGCGACGAGTCTGCTGGGCATAGACCATGTCGGTATTTAGCTCACCAGGGGCCTCAAAGGCGGCCTGAATGGCATTTTTAGTTATCTCATTGAATACGACACGCTTATACTTTTCTGGCTCTCCACCGATAATTTCTTGCAGGTGCCAAGCAATCGCTTCTCCTTCCCTATCCAAATCCGTTGCGAGATAGATTTGGTCAGCGTTTTCAGCGAGCTTTTGTAATTCTTGAACAACTTTTTCTTTACCTGGTAATACTTCGTAATGTGGCTCCCAGCCTTTATCTGGATCAATCCCCATTCGAGCTACTAAATTTGTATAATCACGCTGTTTTTTGTACGCGGCCTTTTCTTCTGGTGCCATTTTACGTACTTCTGCAGGTGTTTTTACAGCAGCCGTTTTGGTTTTGCCTGAACCGGAGGTAGGAAGATCTCGTACATGCCCAATAGAGGACTTGACGATAAAATCGTTTCCTAAATATTTATTAATTGTTTTAGCCTTAGCAGGAGACTCTACAATTACTAGCGATTTGCCCATAGTTGCCTATTTCTAACCAAGTATTTTAAATGTGTTTTGCCCATTTACGGGCGCGAATATTTATAGGTATATCTACAAACACCAATTGTTACAAGCTTTTAATACAAACTTTTCTGCTTTTAATGAATAATTAAACAATTATTGTCGTTAATTTAGACAAAACGGTATTTTAAGGTATTTGCAGTGGAATATATAGAATAGCAACAAAAATGCCAACCTTATGGTTGGCATTTTTTAAAACTAAACAATCTTAAGGTACTTTTGGATCATCTCTAACTGATACAGATAAAGATGAAACTAATCCTGATGGTGCTGTTGTTTTAATTTCTAAAAAGCCACTTGTGATATCATTGCGATTATCTGCAGGCTCACGACCAAGCGCAAATGATAAGCTAACCGGAACCCGACTCGTTGTATTCGGGAAGGCATAATTTTCTGGCTCGCCACTGAGTACACCATTATCCGTTAATATCGTTACTCCTGTACCTACAGGTAATGGATTATTAAATATATCAGCAATAAACACGGTCAAATTAATACTCTCTTGGCCGGTAGCTGACGTTAAATCCACTTCAGTTATTTGACACATTTTTTGGCTAGTTAAATCATTTTGTACCTTACGTACTAAGTTACTATTTATGTCACTATTAACATGTACTTCTGTAGCAGTTACGCCTTGCACATCAGTACATTCGTCGGCATATGTTACCAATCTAAAGTGAGCGTTATCACTCGACATTACGATCTCTTGATTTTGAAATACATTTATCATTTCGCGTGTACATATACCTGCTGCATCATCTTCTGGGCGACACAATAAGCCATTGTATAAACCATTTTGTTGAGTCCACTGGGCATTGCCATCAAAATCTATAAATTCCTCAAATTCATCCCCTGTAGAATTAGCCGCAGAGCACAGTTCAGCTGCGGTTTCACAATTTTTTCCACCAAATGTTCCATCTTCATTATTATCAATAAAGGCTTCTGGCTTATCAAAAAGATCATCAAAGAAGTCTTCTTCATCAAAATAACCATTGCCATTTAAATCAGAAAATGTTTCTTCACCTATAGCATAAGCGAGTACCGTTGCTCTCCCGCCTAAAGGTAAGTCAAACGCTGTATTATCATTATTTTTAATACCAAGCGGACATGGTAGTCCACTATCGCATTTATCTGCGATAGTATTTCCGTAAAAGCTGCGAGTAATTCCGCCCTCAACTATAAACTCAGCAAACGGCCGTGGGTTGCTACTACGCCACTTAACTGAACATCCCCCGTTAGATGTAGTACAACTGGGCTCAATAACCCCACCTTCGGTAATAAAACTAACCGCAGTTCCATCGGGCACTGGATTGTTAAAATGGTCAGCTAAGCGAACATTAACATCGACTTCAGTGCCATCAACATTTAAACCATGCACATTAAATTGCGAACGAGATAGTGAAAAACTATTTTGGTCAGCAATACCAGTGCTGACCACCAAAACATCAGATGGTGCTGTTACAATTACATTCTCACCATCAACGTTTTGCTCACTGGAAGCTATCACTTTGACTGGCGTTGGCACTACTCCTGACTGCACAACAGTTTGTACTACACCATCAGCATCAGTGAAACCTGATAACTGACCTAACTTCAATCCACCGACTTCCGTTGCTAACTTAAAGTTTACAGTTCGAGCTGGGAGTACATTGCCATTTTCGTCAATTAACCTAAAGCGAACAACAGAGGTTTCTTTTCTGTTTGCGCCGCCGGTACCTTTAAGCGCAATAACTGGTTCAGATACATCTAAAAACTCTAAAGAGCCAACATTTGCAGCAGAGACGTTCACTACCGTAGAAGCAGAAACAGTATTACCACCAGTAATAACTGTTGCTGTTATTAAGTCAGCGCCAACACAACCTTGTGCTCTATATGTTGAACGCGCAACACCACCGATACTAGTCACACTGGCATCTATAACAGCTAGGCCTGCATCAACACAACCTGATGTAAACTCAACAGATAATGGAGAAACGAAGGTTTCTCCATTTTTGCTCAGGTTTACAGAGATTAAAGCGGTTGAACCTGCTGATAAAACTTCTGATTCTGCTAAAGAACTATTGATACTAACATCAACATCTACTGCTGATATTTGAAATGCTTTTTTTATAGAGCTTTGAAGAACAGTAACTGTTATCTCGCCTGCACCTACATCCCTTCCAGGCACAAGGTCCAATAGTGCGATACCATTCTCATTTGATATAGCAGTACCAGTGCTTGGTGAAATAGCGCCAATAGTCGTCGTTGCAGTTACAAGAGTTTGTGCTAATGGCGTTGTTGATCCTTGCTTTGTTAATTCAATAAACACGATTGCTGCATCTTCGCCCGATATGCTCGTTGTTTCCTCGCATAAGTTAGGGTCTCGCGTCGTTCTAAAATCAGATTGGCAATTAATCAAAATTTTAAAAGCGATATCAGCATTATTTTGGTTTGGGTCTATCGCATCCCCCCGAGTATAAAAGCCAATGGAAGACTCTACAGCTTCATATTGGGCTGTTATAAGCCCCGCCCCTTCAATAGTTCCTGTCGTGATATTGAGCGTAGCGACACCATCTTGATTTGTAAGTGCAGTGCCCGAGCTTGGCAGTAAACTACCAAGCGTCGAGGTAAAACTCACCACTCTATTGACTACGGGGTCACCATTTGAGTCTGTAACTCTTGCTTTGATAATACCGCTCTGCTGTGCATTAATTTCATTCGTGTCAGATAAGTTTACAGATGAAGTAAGGCTTAAATTGACATTAAAGTCTTCTGACACGCCTTGAACTGGAGCATCACCCGCAGCAGTATAAGTATAAGCATTCGAATTAATAACTTGCTGCGACTCAGAAAGATAACTAGCAGAAATGTTACCTGCTCCCGCTTCAGAACCTGTAAGTAAATCAAGTTTAGCAATACCTTCGCTGTTGGTCATAGCGGTACCATTTGAAGGGTTTAGAATACCAAAACCTGACACATTAAACTGTATTAGCTTAAAGGCCGCCGGCTGTTGATTTAATAGCAATTTAGCTTGAGCTACTGATGGTTCTGAAAAAGTAACGTTTCGTGTTGCGGTGTTATCTGATGAAAGTAAAGTAACAACCAAATCTGCTGAGGCACTTGCGTCTATGAGGGTCTCAAAGCTAAATGGTTGTGAAGTTATTGTTTCCCCATTATGAGTATACGTTGCTGTTGCTTCTCCAGCTCCGATGACATCACCAGCGGATAATTCAACCGTTGCTATACCAAGGTTGTTAGTTAAAGCCGTTCCAGAAGAAGGCGTTATTTCACCTATATTGTCAGCTAGATTAAAAGTGATTCTAACATTCGATAAAGGCTCTCCTTGTTGCTTTAATGTTGCTTGTAAATCCAGACTATTCAAAGTAGTAACTGTATTAGTAGGCTCTGCAGTTAATTGAGATAGTCCTTTCAAACTAAGTGTAAATGCACCTTGGTTACTTTCTCCTTGCCCACCCGTAGATGTAAAAGCAAAACTGCTATTAACATTGATGTCATTGCCGGTGTAAGTCGCCGTTATCTCACCAGCGCCTGCTTGTAGTCCAGCTGAAAGCTCAACAGTGGCTATCCCTTCGCTATTGGTAAGTGCAGAATTTAAATTTACAGCACCTATATTATCAGCCAAGATAAAAGTGATTCTTTGCCCACTTGCCGGCTCATTATTTTTTAATAGAGTTATCTTTATATCTATCGGATCAGCTTCGGTTACTGCATTAATAGTTTCATCGCTTGCTTTTACGTAACCCTGAACAGATAAGGTATAAATGGGATCAGCAGTAGTACCATCATCAATTGTTCCACCGTCCTTTTCAAGTGTTCCACCGCCACCACACGCGGTGATAAAAAAACTCAACAGTATGACACTGAGCCATCGCATTAAAGGCATTGCCCTCTCCCTAGCGTTTGTTATTAATTATTTAAAGAATACATTTACTCAATATTAACCTATAACACGCTTGAAAATCACAACTTTTATTTGTTTTTTGTTGTTTTTTTGATCCATATTTTTTTTTCATATTTATCGATTTTTTCTGTATAAAAATCTGCATGCTGGTAGGCTATGGTAAATTTATAAAAAATAGATTGTTACTATGTCAAAAATCCGTTCAATGAGTTTAACCACCCGTATCATGATAGGTATGTTTCTGGGGGTTGCTGTAGGCTTCATTTTCCAAGCAATATTAGCTGGCGAAGACGATTATCTAATCCCACTTGGATTATTCTCTTTGCCAATTAAGAGCTTTTTTGTTGATGGTTTATTTCATATTGGTGGACAAATATTTATCGCCAGTTTGAAAATGTTAGTTGTACCGCTGGTATTTGTATCACTTGTTTGTGGTACATGTAGCTTAAGTGACCCGAAAAAATTAGGCCGTTTAGGCGGTAAATCAATCGCTCTTTATCTTATTACTACCGCAATTGCAATTACGGTTGCGATTACCTTGGCATTATTAGTTAATCCAGGGGAAGGGATTAACTTACCTTCTGAAGCGACTTATAGCGCAAAAGAAGCACCCACTCTTGCACAAGTAATCATTGGCATGTTCCCAACCAATCCAATTGATGCCATGGCAAGCGGCAATATGTTACAAGTAATTGTATTCGCATTGCTATTTGGTATTGCAATGGCTCTTGGCGGCAGTGCTGGTAAACGAGTAGCGGTTGTTTTTGAAGATTTAAACACCGTGATCTTAAAGTTAGTTACCTTATTAATGAATGTGGCTCCTTATGGGGTGTTCTGCTTAATGGCGAAGCTATTCACTACTATCGAGTTGAACTTGATAGTCAGCTTAGCTAAATATTTTGGTGTTGTGGTGGCTGCACTATTTTTCCATGCCTTCATTAATTACACTTTGCTACTGAAGTTTTTAACTGGATTAAACCCAATTATCTTTTTGAAAAAAATGAAACATGCCTGTTTATTCGCATTTAGCACTTCAAGCTCAAGTGCAACAATGCCTATTACACTTGAAACAGCCACTAAAAAATTAGGGGCAAAGAATTCAGTTGCGTCATTTACAATTCCACTCGGTGCCACTATTAACATGGACGGTACAGCAATCATGCAAGGTGTGGCTACGGTATTTATTGCACAAGTATTCAGTGTTGATTTAACGATTTCAGATTACTTAATGGTAATTTTAACCGCCACTTTAGCGTCTGTAGGCACCGCTGGTGTTCCTGGCGTAGGCTTGATCATGCTTGCCATGGTCCTGAATCAAGTTGGTTTACCTGTTGAGGGCATTGCCATCATTATTGGCGTTGATAGGTTACTTGATATGACTCGTACGGCGGTCAATGTCACAGGCGATTGTATGGTGACATGTGTGGTTGCTAAATCTGAAGGTGAACTAGATGAGGCAGTATTTAACGACCCAAATGCAGCCAAAGACTTAGAGGATTATCACAAATCAACTGACTAAAGTTGTCCGTGTATAAATGAAAAAAACCCGCAAATTTGCGGGTTTTTTTATCATTTAATAACGGAAACCTTTATGGGTTTAGCCCTTTTAAACGAGACAATAATGATATACCGGTTTTGTTAACAGTGTTACTCAACCCGATAGCAAGCTTGTCGCTTAAGCTCTTTTTAACTTTATATTTAATTTTATATATTTGTCGCTCATCTTGATACTTAAGTAATGTGTCATCACTGGTTTCTATGGTATCGACTAGACCTTTTTCAAGCGCTTGAGTCGCAAACCAGTGCTCACCTGTTGCCACTAAGTTAATATCTAAACTTGGCCGTTGACTGCTAACAAACTGTTTGAATAAGCCATGGGTTTGCTCTATTTCTTCTTTAAACTTCTCCCGTGCTTTATCTGTATTTTCACCAAATAAAGTTAGGGTACGTTTAAACTCACCCGCAGTGATTTGTTCAAAATCAACATCGTTTTTCTTCAGAATTTTATTAAAATTTGGAATTTGTGCTATCACACCAATAGAGCCAACGATAGCAAACGGTGCGGCAACAATTTCATCAGCGACACAGGCCATCATGTAACCACCACTGGCAGCAACTTTATCAATCGCAACCGTAAGGTGAATACCTCTATTTTTAATGCGTTGTAGCTGGGAAGCAGCAAGTCCATAGCCATGAACTACACCGCCACCACTTTCTAGCCTAACCAACACTTTGTCTTGCTTAGGATCGGCAATTGCAACAATTGCGGTAATTTCTTCACGTAAACTATCGACTTCATGGGCATCCATACTACCATTAAAATCAAGTACATATAATCGTGGTTTCGACTGTTCATCAGTGCTTTTTTTAGCATCATTCTTTTGGGCTTTATGGTGCGCTTTTAATGCTTTTTTAGATAAGGTGCTTGCAATAAAATCATTTTTCAAATCATCTAACTGCTCAGAAATATCATCAATCTCAATCTCACCTTTTTTACTTTTAGGCTTTATCGCTGCAGCGACACTAATTAATATTACTGCAGCGGCGGCAATCACAAACGTTGTCGTTTTAGCTAGAAACAGCCCGTACTCATATAGAAATTCCAATCGTATTCTCCAAACAAAAATTTCGTCTAATTTACCATTCAAACAAAAAAAAGCCACTTTTCAGTGGCTTTTCATTTATTTTAATACTCTAGAAAGTTAATCAGTGACAATCTCGGTATTTTGAATAGATAATGCACGACCTCGAGTTACTAAATAAGTTGCAATCTGTAATTGCATTTCAGTTGTCACTGCAGCACTCGCTTGTGGCGATAATACCGAGCTGTGACCACCATCTGTAAACTTAACTAAATAACTGCTAGGCTCAGCATTTGGCCCTTGTGTAGTCGCCACAGTAGAAAGCCCCATTAATCTAGCAAGTGTTAGCGACCCTGCAATTGGGTTATTGACGGTTGTTGGTGGAATAACTTGGTCAGGAAGATTACCTGCACCATCACCAACCACGACATTCATATAAACTGGTGTGCCAAGAGCATTCAAACTGGTCGCATAGTTTGTTGGATCTCCACTATCAAGGACCGTTTGTGCAGCAAATGCAAATTGTGTCATTACACCTTGGATCTTGGCCGTTTTAGCCGTTTCACCTGCAACAGTTAATGAAGTTATATATTCAGGATAAGCACAACTTACATATGCTTGCTGGTTTTCGGCAAACACACCACAATTAGATACTGCATCAGTTTGTAAGTAAGTCGCAAATTCAGCTGATTCTGCCGTACCTGCGGCCAATAAAACAGAGCCTTGTACAAATGGCCCAAAAGACGCTGACTCTAATAAGAAACTGGCGATACCACCACCACCACTGGCAAGAGCAACAGTGTTCACTTTGAACAATCCATCAACTTGTTCATCGAGTGGCGTATTAGCTTGTGCTATAAAAGCGGGTGCTACTACAGCTCCTAATGAATGACCTATAAATGACACGTCTTGTGTATTCAATGACGTATCGTTAGTCAAGTTTAAGCCTAAACGCAGGCCTAGTAAGTCGGCCGCAGACTGTCTTAAATTGTCGCGCGCAACGAGTAATGATTGCAAGTTCATATACGCCAAAACAGAGCCAGTTGAGGCATTAAAATCATCTATACCATCATCATCCACGTCGATACCACGCTCACCATGAACCGGGTGATCAATGGCAACTGTTGCAAAGCCTTGAATGGCTAAACTAGCCGTTAATGCCAACATGTCTTCTTTTTTAGAAGTAATACCGTGCTGCATAATCACCACAGGCCAACCACCCGCAGGCATTTCAAGTGCAGACATACCAAGACTTTGTGTTCTGATAAAATTTATTACAGGCAAAATAGGTTTTGTTATCTGAACAGGTACTTCTTGCTGGCTTTGCACTTTAGGGATTGAGTTGTATTTAGTTAGATGTCTTGTTGTATCTAGTCCTAAATCACGTAATCGTCCATCACTTAATGCTGAGCAAGTGCCATCGCTGACACTAACTGGAGCTGTCGGAAAGTTTTCTCCTTCAGCTGCTTTATACCCTAATACTGCAACTGCGTTATCGCACATGCCTTGCCAGTATGTAGCAGCTAAATCTGAAATTTCTTTTCCTTCAGGCTGAGATAAATACATGGGTAATGTAACGCTGCCTTTTTGATATTGAACACCTGCAAATGCTGGCGAAAGTCCCGTAATACCTTGTGAAGCAAAGACTTGCTCAACCGTTAACATTGGTTGTTCAGGAATTTGAACCATTGGCGTTGGCAAGGCTGGATTTTGTAAGCTCGCTGCTAGCAATTTTTTAATAGTACCAAGCACTGGACCTACAGATTGAATGGTCATCGCTGCTGAATATATAATCTCATCTTTAGTGATCGTGCCGCCTGAAATAAGTACATTTTCATAGCTATTTACCACGCCCTGCAGCGCGAGTTGCGATTCAGTTACTAATGGGGCTTCCTGTTTTACTAATCCGTAGGTTGAAGATGGCTGGATTGAACGCCCTAATGAGTCTTTAAGCTCTGTCGTCAGCACATTAATGTACGAGCTGCCAGCTTTAAACGGTTTTAATGGAATAATAGCAACCGCATTACCACTTGCTTTAGTGATGAAATCAACGCCAAAGGTTAATTCACCTAATAATTTACATCCTGCTCCAGCGGGTACCGCTGCGCAATCTGCATCTGTTAAACTAGCGCCCATAACAACTTCAAAAATACGCACAGATCCCGGCGCACCAGCCGAACTTTCATCAAGGCTAACATTCGCAGGAAAGGTAAGATCTACTTTATAAGGAACTTGGCTAGACCAGCCATCAAGTGCACCTAGTGCCAGTGACGGGTTAGCATAGGCGCTTCTTGGCACTGATACACCATTAGCACTCAACTCACCGGGGATATTTATAGTGCCATCTTTTGTACCACTCATTAATAAATCATTTGGTACTGAAATAACCCCATTTGCGGGATCAAACTTCACTGTAGCTGATGGAATAACTGGTGGTGTATCATTTTTAACATCTTCTAACGTTTCACCGCCGCCGCAACCAGCTAGAGCAGCTGTAATTGCAAGTGAGAGTAGCATTTTTTTCATATTGTTTGCTCCGCACGTAATCTTTTTTTTATGTGTGTTGATAAATAAGTGTAGCTAATTTTGTTACTAATTCTTTTAAGTTTTCGCGTAATATTTAGTTAAAATAATGTAATTAGGTTATTAATAAGACATTAGACCAGTTAAAGTTAACGTAAAGTTTCAAATTTCGCCACCTTATTTTGCAATAAATTCGATAACTTGGTGTTTTGCTATGTTAAAATCAATCAAATTGATTTTTTGGACCTTTATTATGCAAACCTATAAAGCGGCTGATAATGCCCTACAAGACAAAGTGATCTTAGTAACTGGTGCAGGTGACGGCATTGGCCGAGTGGCTGCAATAACTTATGCCAAACATGGCGCAACGGTTATATTATTGGGTAAAACCACCAGCAAACTGGAAGCGGTATACGATGAAATCATTGCCGTTGGCGGGCCAAAACCTGCCATTGTACCGATGGATTTAAAAGGTGCAAGCAAACAAAACTTTCGTGATTTAGGCGCTACCATCGAACAGCAATTTGGTAAACTAGATGGCTTGCTCAATAATGCAGGAATAATTGGCTCACTGGGTCCACTTGAGCATTTTTGTTCATCAACGTTTGATAACATCATAAAAGTGAATGTTACCGCTCAAGCGATGATCACAAAATATATGTTTCCAGTTTTACGTAAATCTCCAAGTGCTTCAATTATTTTCACCTCTTCTGGGGTTGGTCGCCAAGGCCGTGAGTTTTGGGGCGCGTATGCCATTTCAAAATTTGCAGTTGAAGGAATGATGCAAACATGGGCATGTGAAGTAGGTAAAACGAATATCCGGATAAATTGTATTAATCCCGGCGCCACCCACACAGCTATGCGTGCCAGTGTCTATCCAGGCGAAGATCGCGATAAACTAGCCTGCCCTGAAGACTTAATGCCAACTTATTTATACTTAATGAGTGATGATTCAAAAGACGTCAATGGTCAATCATTAGACGCGCAAACAAAGAAATAATACCAGTCGTGTTAAGTACTGAGCATTTATAGCGACAGATAAATACAGTGATAACAAGGCAGGAATTTTGACATGTAATTGTTCTACATAAAAAATCCCTAACGCAGTTAGCGATTTATTTAGCCTGCTAGAATGGTTAAATATTTAAGTCGATTGGTATAAACCAAGTACTAAACATAAAAAAGCCGCTAATTAGCGGCTTTTTTAATGCAAGGCAGATATTAACGGCGTTTAGTTTGTTTAACGCGATTATTATGTTTTTTGACTGCTTTACGAATTTGATTAATTTTAGCGCGTTTATCTTTGCGTTTTTCAGGCATAACAGATAATTTTGTTTGCGTTTCACGGCCAAGCTTAACTGTTTTACGTAAGTAATTTACAGTCTCTAAATCTAGCTCAGCCCAACCACCTTGTGGTAGACGTTTATCGAGCTCTAACTTACCATAACGAATACGAATAAGGCGAGAAACCTCAACGTCTTGAGACTGCCATAAACGACGAACTTCACGGTTACGCCCTTCAGTCAGCGTTACATTATACCAGCGGTTAATACCTTCGCCGCCCAGTGGTTTAATAGTAAGAAATTTTGCCATACCATCTTCAAGCTCAACCCCTTTGGTTAAATTTTTGATAGTTTCTGCTGTTACTTCACCAAATACACGTGCTGAATATTCACGCTCTACTTCGTAACTTGGGTGCATTAAGCGATTAGCAAGCTCACCATCATTGGTGAACAACATTAAACCTGCTGTATTTATATCTAAACGACCAACAGCAATCCAACGTTCACCATCAACGCGCGGCAGGCGGTCAAATACCGTTCTACGTCCTTCAGGATCTTTACGTGTACATAACTCACCTTCAGGTTTGTTATACATAACAACGCGACAGATACGTTCAGCTTTTTCTTCAATTTTTACCGTATGGCCATCAACACGGATCTGGTCGGTTTCTTCAACACGATCACCCAGCTTTGCTACTTTACCATTAACACTGACACGATTTGCATCAATGTATTTTTCCATCTCACGTCGCGAACCTACGCCCGCTCTTGCTAAGACTTTTTGTAACTTTTCACCTTGTATACTCATTCGGATAGTTCTCTCACAGAAGGATCACTCAATAACTGGTCAATTTTACTTTGCTGCTGTTTTGGCAGTGGCGGTAAGTTATCTAAACCTGTTAACGAAAAATAATCTAAAAATTGTTTGGTTGTGGCATATAAAGCGGGCCTACCTGGCACCTCTTTATGACCAACAACATGTATCCACTCACGCTCGAGCAGACTTTTAATAATAGTTGAGCCTACGGTCACTCCACGTACTTGCTCTATCTCGCCCCGAGTTATCGGCTGACGATAAGCAATAAGCGAAAGAGTTTCTAATAGTGCACGGGAATATTTAGGCGCCCGTTCTTGCCAAAGGTTATTTAACCAAGGGGCTAAGCTGGCACACGCCTGAAATCTAAATCCACTACCGACTTCAACTAAGCGAATACCACGGGTTTGATAATGAATTTGGATCTGTTCAATCGCGAGGTTAATACGTGCCATAGACACACTTAACTCAGTTAATACGGTGTCTTTTAAATGCCGTTTAGTGACTGGTTTTCCCGCAACAAAAATCGCCGCTTCAATGATCTCAACAAGCTGCTCATCACTGATTCGTTTCGTAGCCATTTTCGTAGCAGATTTTGTCACCATAGGCACCAAGACGTTGCGGTATATTCAACGCGCTATTATGCCAGATCAATGCAAAGGTTGGAAAAGTTATTCTATAAAAATGTAAAATAGCAGCGATTAAAGCGCTGCTATTTTAGATAAACGAGCTAGTGCGTTACATTTTTAATCAAATTGTTGCACCCTGATATCGTTTCACAAACTCAGTAACCACTTCACCATTACAGATCAATGAGTTTAAGTTCGCTATTTTTTCTTTCACTGGAGCCAAACCTTGCTTCAAGGCAGTAATACATAGCTGTGTTTCTACCTGTGAGTTTTTAGCAAACACTTCAATTACTTTTTCTTGGCGAACTTTATCATCCACTTTTTTTGCAATATCACGAATATCATCACCATTACACAAAATACTTTTTGAATAACGTGATAAATACACCCCGTGCTGGGCTGCAACTTTGCGTGCTGCAGTAAATCCTTCGTTAGCACTGATTGAGCATAATTTAGATTCAATTTTATGATCAGCATTATAATAATGTGCTGCACTGGCAGTCTCAGAGAAAGCAGTCGCTGCGACGAATAATGCTAATAATTGTAGTTTCATGATTTACCTTTAAGTGGAGTTATATTGTGAGCAATTTTTGCGCATTATATAGACCAAAGTTTACAAATCAACCGAATTATTTATTTAATTTTTTATTTAAAAAAGCGTTAACAATGTTTAATCAAAATTCATACTTTGTTCAACAATTGAGCGGCTTATTATTATAAATAAGCGCATGTACCATACGCTAATTGATGGTAGAATTTGCCATAATCTGCAAAAGATAACTCTAATTAAAGGTCAAGCCATGAAAGTAATTTCATTTAACATTAACGGGCTGAGAGCTCGTCTGCACCAATTACAAGCAATCATAGATAAACATCAGCCTGATATAATCGGCTTACAAGAAATAAAAGTACATGATGAAGCTTTCCCACTCGAAGATGTTCAAAATATGGGTTACCACGTTTATTTTCATGGTCAAAAAGCACATTATGGCGTAGCTATGTTATGCAAAACTGAACCTAAGTCTGTGGTTAAAGGATTCGCAACCGATACTGATGAATCACAAAAGCGCATGATCAGCGTCACTGTTAGCCAAGAAAATGGCCGTGATCTAACCGTAATGAATGGCTATTTTCCACAAGGCGATAACATTACTCATGAAACAAAATTTCCGTATAAGCGACAGTTCTACCGTGATCTAATGACTCACTTACAAAGCCACCACAGTAACGACGAGGATGTCATTGTCATGGGCGACATCAATATTTCTCCTACTGATCTTGATATTGGCATTGGTGAGGTTAATCGCAAGCGTTGGTTAAAAACTGGCAAATGTTCATTCCAGCCTGAAGAACGTCAATGGCTTGCAACCTTGCTAGATTGGGGCTTTACAGACACCTTCCGTGAACTTCACCCAGACACAAGCGAACAGTACTCTTGGTTTGATTATCGCTCTCGAGGCTTTGATGATAATCGTGGTCTACGCATTGACGTTATCCTAGCGACTCCAACTTTGGCTGCTCGTTGTATTGAAGCGGGAATTGACTATGAATTACGTGGTATTGAAAAGCCATCAGATCATGCGCCAATATGGTCAACCTTTAGTTAACGCTAATGGATAAGCTAACGACAATCCCGATAATAAGCATTGAACTTCAGGCAATTGCTTGGCTTGTTATCGGCAGTGTTTTTTGGTCGAGTGTCAATAAATCACACTACCAACATTTAATAACCACGCCAGCCCGTCAAACAGGCCTATTTGTCTGTGCGTTAGCATTTGCCTTATTGTGGCGAATTAAAGCCGGCATATTACCCGGTCTTGAACTGCATATTTTAGGTGTAACTGCCATAACGCTTATTTTAGGCTGGCGCTTTGCATTATTGAGCGCCACCCTAGCAAGTCTGCTATTAACGGCTTTCAACCAAATAAGCATTGCGCAATTACCTATCCACTTATTGTTAACCGCTTACTTACCCATTTTAGTCAGTTATGGGGTATTTATACTGTGTTATAACCTATTACCACGGCATTTTTTCATTTACATTTTTGTATGTACTTTTATTTGCGCCGCTTTCATCGCCTGCTTTAAGATTATCACCATTAGCTTATTTTATTATTTAACCGGCAATTACAATTGGTTTGAATTAAGTGAAAACTATCTCTATTTATGTGTCATTATTTGCTTTCCTGAAGCGATGTTAAACGGCATGGCCATTACCCTATTGATCACCTATCGCCCACATTGGGTAAAAACATTTTATGATAAGGATTACCTAGATCCATGAGTCTCGATTACCAATGCCCGCTCTGCCAACAATCGCTTGAGTTACATGCCAAAGTGCTAAAATGTATTAACAACCATAGCTTTGATACTGCAAAAGAAGGCTATGTGAATTTATTACCTGTGCAACAAAAGAACTCTAAGCAACCTGGCGATAATCTTGACATGGTACAAGCAAGGCGTGCTTTTTTAACCACTGGGCACTACCAGTTTTTACAACATGCCGTTGCACAGCGAGTTGCTCTGCAAGCACCACAACAGGTAATTGATTTAGGGTGCGGGGAAGGTTTTTATACTCATGCGATTGCCAATGCATGTACTGCACACGTTTATGGCGTCGATATATCAAAATCAGCGGTTAAATATGCTGCAAAGCGATACAGTAATTGTAATTTTAGCGTTGCATCAATCAGCCAAGCTCCATTTAATGATGGCTCAGCAGATGTATTAGTGAGTATTTTTGCCCCATTATTTGATGCTGAATTGGCTCGATTAGCAAAACCAGACGCTACATTGGTAGTTGCAAGCCCTGGCCCTTGGCATTTAAAAGAACTCAAGCACTATATTTACCGAGACGTCAATGCGCATACACCGATTGCTGCGCCTGTAGGGTTTGAGCTTATAGAGCAAACATTATTAGAACAACAGATAAGCTTGCCATTTAAAGATGTGAAGAACTTGATCACCATGACTCCCTTTGCTTGGAAGTTTCGTCCTGAACATTGGCAACAACTAGAACAACAAGGTGAGCAAGTCGTCACCCTGTCATTTTATGTTAGTCAATTTAAACGTGTTACAGATTCTCTCGGGTAAACGCGCGGTCCATTTTATCAAACATATCATTGAGTAAATGGGCCAACTCTGCATAACGTGGTTTATCTTTAGGGACATGCCCTTGGTAGCCATTGGCTACCATTTTTGTATGAAGCTCTTTATACCAATGCTCCATCGCAGGCTCAAGTACAGTATCTGCACGCTTGCCTAACCACAGCAATCCCTGTAGCGGTAGAGATAAAAAAAACAACGCGATAGCGACTGCTTGAGGTAAAAAACTGCTGCCTAAATAATTAATTTGCATAAATAAAGTGAGCATTGCCAAAATCGGCATTACTGTAATTGCCAGCTCGGTGGCTTTGATCACTCTAAACTCCGTGAATAGAGGCGCTAATTCTTTACGCATAGGCCATTTTTTTGCATATTCACGACCAGTTTGGACTTGTGACATCACACTTTTTTGCATCATGACTCCTAGGTGTCGCTGGTATATTTATTAATGTTACCGCAATGAGTGTATCATATTCACGGTAACATTCCTGTGTAAAATCCCTTCCACCTTTTTCGTCCAAAACGTGTTTTTGATCATGGTTTAAACTTACCTTAAAACAATTAATGAGTTAAAATAAGCGCACGTTAAGTCAACTAGACTTTAGTATAGTCATTACAGATATCCATAGCAATTTATCGACCAATGACTCTTTTACTTTAATCACTATGCTCGAGTACTTGGTTATATAACAACTAAGCTTAATGCGCAATTGTCAAAAAATGGGATCCTGTTATGTCTTCGCAATCATCACCTCAACATGTTCTTGTACTGAACTGTGGAAGTTCGAGTTTAAAATTCGCTATTTTAGATGCCACCACATCTGAAGAAATCATTTCAGGTCTTGCTGAACGCCTAGGCTCATCGTCGCCATCTGTGAAATACAAGTACCTTGGCAAAAAACAACTGATTGAACTTGCGCCTAATCAAGCTCACAGTGCAGCAATCGATACCTTAGTTAGCCTTATCAACGAACACCATTTAGCTGAAAACCTTATTGCAGTAGGTCATCGCGTGGTTCACGGCGGCGAGCACTTTACTAAATCGGTACTGATTGACGACGATGTAATTAAAGGAATCACTCAAGCCGCTACGCTTGCGCCATTACATGGGCACGCTAATTTATTAGGCATTGCTGCGGCGCAAGCATCATTCAAGGGACTACCGCAAGTTGCTGTGTTTGATACCGCGTTTCATCAAACCATGGGCAATGTTGCCTATTTATATGCCCTTCCTTATAAACTTTATACTGATTATGGTGTTAGACGTTACGGCTTTCATGGTAGCAGCCATTATTATGTTGCAGGTCAAACAGCAGCCCTTTTAAACCAGCCTATTGAGCAAAGTAATTTTATCAGCGCTCACTTAGGTAATGGCTGCTCTGTGTGTGCAATTAAAAATGGCAAAAGTGTTGATACCAGCATGGGCTTAACGCCACTAGAAGGCTTAATAATGGGCACCCGCAGCGGAGATATTGATCCGGGTTTATTTAACTTTTTAACCACCCAACTTAACTACGATGCACAACAAATTGATGACTTATTAAACCAACAAAGCGGCTTACTGGGTATCAGTGAACTTTCTAATGACTGTCGTACAATAGAAGAAGCTGCTGTTGCAGGAAATGAAAAAGCCATTTTAGCACTGGAGATGTTTTGTTATCGTTTAGCAAAACAAATAGCCGCATTTATGGTGCCATTGCAACGCCTTGATGCGTTAATTTTTACCGGTGGTATTGGTGAAAACTCCGATATTATTCGTGGCAAAGTAATAACACAACTGAGCTATCTTGGCCTTGATTGCGACAGTACAGCCAACCTTGCAGCCCGATTTGGCACACCAGGGGTTATCAGCAGTAATAATGCAAAAACAAAAGCAGTAGTAATGCCAACAAATGAAGAGTGGATCATTGCTCTTGATGCCGCCTCAATTGCACAGGAGTTATAATTATGGCACGTCGAATTATGCTAGTACCTATCTCTACTGGGGTTGGTTTAACATCGGTCTCAGTCGGGTTAGTGCGTGCATTAGAACAAAAAGCGGTCAAAGTTAATTTTTTCAAGCCCATAGCCCAGCCTCGCTCAGGTGAAACGGGCCCTGAAAAATCAACACAAATTGTCACCCAAGGTTCGCCTATTACACCACCTACTCCCTTTGCACTAAATTATGCAGAGCAAATGATCGGGGATGGTAAAGGTGATGATTTACTTGAAGAAATTGTTGAGCGCTTTGAAAATGCCATAGGCAACGATGTGGTCGCAATTATCGAAGGTATGGTCCCTACTCGCCGCCAACCTTATGCAGGTAGAGTAAACCGCGAAATAGCACAAACTCTCGGCGCTGACATTGTGTTTGTGCTCACTCCTGGTAATGACAGTAACGATCAAATTGAAGACCGCTTAGAAATTGCAGCCGGGTATTATGGCAGTGTTGACCATGCCCGCGTATTAGGCTGTATTTTTAATAAAGTAAATGCACCACTGGATGATGAAGGCAGAGCACGCGCCGATCTCGTGGAAGCACATAAACCCGACGAGCTTGACAATGAGCTCAATCGCTTAGCATCTTTACCTATTTTTAGAAAACATCCGTTTATGTTACTTGGCTCGATCCCATGGGATTTTGAGCTGGTTGCGCCGCGCGTTAAAGATTTATGTGCGTATTTAAAAGCTGACGTGATCAACGAAGGTGATATGGCTCACCGTCGTCTACGCCGCGTAACATTTTGTGCCAGAACAGTGTCAAATATCTTAAATCATTTCACCCCAGGCGCACTGCTGGTGACCCCAGGCGATCGTTCAGATGTGTTAGTTGCGGCCTGTTTATCAGCCATGAATGGCACTAAATTAGGAGCTATCTTATTAACTGGTGGTTTTAAACCTGAGCCACGGATCATGACCTTGTGCGAACAAGCGATGGCCACCGGCCTGCCAATCCTCAGTACAGATGCTGACACCTGGCGTACTTCATTGCTACTGCATAACTTTAATATGGAAGTACCGTGCGATGACGTACAACGAATTGATAAAGTAAAGCATCATAATGCCAGCCATATTGATTCTGACTGGTTAGATACGCTTGCTAAAAGTGTCGGCAAAACTCGTAAAATGTCGCCTCCAGCATTTCGTTATTTACTCACGGATAAAGCCCGCCAAGCGGCAAAAACTATAGTGTTACCTGAAGGCAATGAGCCTCGCACAATAAAAGCCGCCGCTATTTGCGGTCAACGTGGTATTGCGAAGACCATTCTATTGGGCGATCGAGAAGAAATTGAACGTATCGCTATACAACAAGGTGTTGAGCTAAACGAAAATGTAACCATTATCGAACCTCATGATGTGATCAACGACTATGTTGCGCCTATGGTTGAAATTCGTAAAAGCAAAGGCCTGACTGAAGTGGTTGCCCTTGAACAGCTCCAAGACAACGTTGTGCTTGGCACTATGATGTTAGAGCGTGGTCAAGTTGATGGTCTGGTTTCGGGTGCAGTAAATACAACTGCCAACACCATTCGTCCGCCGCTGCAATTAATAAAAACCGCACCAGGGTCATCATTAGTCTCGTCGGTGTTTTTTATGTTGCTGCCTGATCAAGTACTGGTATACGGAGATTGTGCTATTAATCCTGATCCAACCGCTGAGCAATTAGCCGATATTGCCATTCAATCCGCAGACTCAGCCGCCGCATTTGGTATTGAGCCACGAGTAGCGATGATAAGCTACAGCACCGGCACGTCAGGCACTGGGGCTGATGTAGAAAAAGTCCGTCTAGCAACAAAGTTAGCGCAACAAAAGCGCCCTGATCTGATCATCGATGGTCCATTACAATATGATGCAGCGATTATGGAAAATGTCGCACTTAAAAAAGCACCAAATAGTCCAGTGGCTGGTAAAGCGACGGTGTTTATATTTCCAGACTTAAATACCGGGAATACCACTTATAAAGCGGTGCAACGAAGTGCTGATTTGATAAGTATCGGCCCAATGTTGCAAGGTATGCGCAAACCCGTCAATGACTTAAGCCGCGGTGCTTTGGTTGATGATATTGTCTATACCATTGCGCTTACTGCCATTCAAGCGGCACAAGCCGAAAATATTTAATACCATGGGTAAAGTGATTGCGTGGTGATCACTTTACCCTGAGCATTTCTTTAGCTAATAATAATTATAAATAACTTAGCGTTGTTATACCTCCCTATTCCCAACCTTATCCACAGAAATTGTGGACAACATTGCTCTTTTATTTAAGTAAGATAATCTATACTATTGATCAGTATACACAGATGGGAAGTCTCACAATTAAAAAAGGGGTAGCAATGTCTAAGCAAACGTTACAACTGCATAGTACGGCCTTTACCATTCATAGCCTTGATGTTGATAGCGAGATCCCCGCTGCTTTATTCAAACAATCAATGTTTATTATCGCCAAAACCAACGATGAGTTATCTATTGTTTGCCCTAGCCAGTTCGCCATTGAAAGCCTTGATGCTGAGCACGATTGGCGCGCGTTAGAAGTGATCGGTCCACTTGGTTTTTCATTAACCGGAATAATGGCAAATATTTCTGGAGTTTTAGCCAGAGCAAATATCTCTATTTTTGCTATTTCAACCTACGACACCGATTACGTTTTAGTAAAACAACAGCGTATTAAAGATGCCATCAGCGCGTTAAAAAAAGATGGCTATCAGTTTCTCAATGAGCCCAAATTAACATAATGAAATACACGGATATTAGTTATTTACCACAACGTCAGTTAGCGGCTAACAGTATTGCAATTTGTAGCCCTTTTAGTGGTAAAGTTGCCCCATTAAGTGAGCACCCAGAACCCTTCTTTAGCTACGGCACACTTGGCCCAGGGATTATGGTTGCCCTGAGCAATCATAAAATATTAGCGCCCTTTGATGGTACATTAATGCAAGTAAAAAATGCCGGTACTGAATTTATTTTACAAGCCAACAATGGCTTAAAAGTGCTTCTAAATTTATATTTAGACCAACAGCAACACATTAAACACACTCATATAGCCCAACTCAACGGCAGTAAAATAACCAAAGGGCAACGGCTCGCTTATTTTGATCTTAGAGATCTCAATAGCCCCTTACTTGCCAGCCTTATTTTACTTAACGGGCATCAACTTAAACCAATACATTATTCTTTATCTCAGGTTACAGCTGGGGTAGATACTCTTTTAACACTAACTAAGAAGTAATTAATATGACGACTCTTTACGGCATTAGTAACTGCGACACTATAAAAAAAGCCAAAAAATATTTAACCGATAACAACATTGACTTTAATTTTCATGATTACCGTAAAGACGGCATAAGCCTTGATATGATCACTGAGTTTGCAACACACATCGACTGGCAAGATCTGGTCAATAAACGTGGCACAACCTATCGCCAATTATCAGATGAGCAAAAACAGAACCTTGATAAAGACACTGCCTTGGCAATTTTGGTAGCACAACCGGCAATGATCAAGCGCCCAGTGCTTATTCGCAACAACAGCTATCATTTAGGTTTTAAACCAGCGCAATACGATGAGATTTTTGCATCATGAATCATCCCGTCATCGAACTTGCGCAAGCCTTAATACAGCGTCGCTCAGTCACCCCTGAAGATGCAGATTGCCAAACTATAATGAATGAGCGATTGGCACAGCTTGGTTTTAATATTGAATCACTGTTTTTTACTGACACCCAAAATACATGGGCGCGAAAAGGCGACAGTTCACCGCACTTTTGCTTTGCAGGTCACACTGATGTAGTACCAACTGGACCAGAAAAGAACTGGCAGCACCCGCCTTTCTCTGGCTTTCTAGCCGATGGCATGTTGCATGGCCGTGGTGCGGCTGATATGAAAGGCTCTTTAGCTGCCATGGTGGTAGCAACCGAGCGATTTGTAACTAAACACCCCGATCATAAAGGCTCAATTTCTTTTTTAATTACCTCTGATGAAGAAGGCCCTTTTATCAACGGCACCACGCGAGTAATCGATACGCTGGAGGCCCGAGGTGAAAAAATAGATATGTGTTTGGTTGGCGAGCCTTCATCGCGTGATGTACTGGGTGATGTCGTTAAAAATGGCCGCCGAGGCTCACTGACTGGCTTTTTAACTGTTAAAGGCATACAAGGTCATGTGGCTTATCCGCAACTTGCTCTAAACCCGATTCATATTGCAGCGCCAATGCTTGCCCAGTTGAGTCAAACGGTATGGGACAACGGCAATGAATTTTTTCCTGCTACTAGTTTTCAGATTTCAAATATTAATGGCGGTACGGGAGCTGGCAATGTGATCCCAGGCGAGCTTGAAGTGCAATTTAATTTTCGCTTTAGTACCGAAGTAACTCATCAGCAACTCCAGCAACGAGTTAACGACATTCTGGCTGAATATGATTTTGCATACGAGCTGAGTTGGATTGTTAACGGTCAGCCATTTATCACCGAAGGCGGCCCGCTTATTGATGCGACGGTTGCAGCCATCAAATCAATAACTGGCTTAAATACCGCACTTGAAACCACTGGCGGTACTTCAGATGGACGTTTTATAGCACAAACCGGCGCTAAGGTTATTGAACTTGGACCACGTAACGACACCATTCATAAAGTGAATGAGTGCGTTAATTGTGATGATCTCATTGCACTTGCTGATATTTACGAGCAAATTCTAGAGCAACTTTTAACATGATCCCTGCTAAGCTCACATCGCAACAGTTGGCTGAGTGTGCCTGTGGTAAAGACGAGCTACTGCTTGTTGATTATCAAGCTCATAAACTGCATAAAGACATTATTGATGACTTTATGCAGTTGCAAAATGCAGCTCGCGATGCAGGCTTTGCACTGACTATTGCATCAAGCTTTCGTAACTTTGAACGTCAAGCATTGATTTGGAATGCTAAATTTAATGGTCATCGACCTGTGCTCAATAAGCAGCAACAGCCAGTTGATTTAGCCTCCATGACAGACATTGAAAAATGCCATGCCATTATGCTTTATTCAGCCCTACCGGGAAGCAGTCGCCATCACTTTGGTACTGATCTGGATATTTTTGACAAAGCCAGTGTTTCTGATGACTATCAGCTGCAGTTAGAGCCGCACGAATACCAAGACAATGGCCCTTTTGCAGCGCTGACCAAGTGGCTTGATAGTCATATAGAAAAGTATGGCTTTTATCGCCCTTATCAACATGATTTAGGCGGCGTTGCGCCTGAACCTTGGCATATTAGCCACATAGTGCAATCTGACATTTTACTACAACATCAGAGTTTAACCGTATTAGCTGATACTATAAATAACAGTCAGCTTGCCGGCAAAGCTGCTATTTTGGCGAATTTGCCGCAACTGTATCAGCGTTACGTGCTCAATGTCAGCCCTGCGGTTGTTTAGCCAGTAAAAAAACCAGCACAGCGCCAAGAATAACTGCGCTGGCAATAACAAACTGAATGCTTAGTTCTTCCGCTAAAAATAACATCCCTGCCAGTGCAGCTATCACTGGCACACAAAGCTGAACCACTGCGGCTTGACTGCTTTTTAATAAGGGTACGGCAACATACCAAACACTATAGCCAATACCCGACGCAAGAGCACCAGATGCACATGCAAGCACGATCCCCTGCCAACTGATCCCCGATAAATAACCAAAACCCACGATCAACAATATCGGTAATGCAAATAAACTACGCACAAAATTAAACGTTGTGGTTTTCAGTGGGGATAGGCACACTTTTCCGCGAATACTGTATATCCCCCACGCAATACCGCTAATAGTCATTAATAATGCAGGGCTCATTGACGGCATCGTTGCCGATGGCAGCATTAAATACACAAAACCAAGGACAGCGATAATAAATGCACACCACTGTACAGTTGTGAGTCGCTCCTTGTTGAAAATCCCCCAGCCAATCATAGTCAATTGAACAGCAGAAAATAAAATCAACGCGCCAGTTCCAGTGTCCAATTCTACATAGGCAATTGAAAAACATAACGCATAAACCAGTAAGCTAACACTGCTGCGCCAACTACCACGTTCATGCTCTGCATTATTAAGATTGTTATCTTCCCTAGCTAAAGACTCTGTTGGTACTGCTTGTATAAGGAAAATAAATCCTAAACACAATGCGCCACTGAATAGCCGCAAAGCTGTGAAATTCCATGGATCAATGTAATTTTGTGCTAATGCCATACGACATAAAAGAGAATTAGCTGCAAATGCCACTAGGGCGAGTACCGTAAACAATGTTGCTTTCAAAGTGATCCTTAGTTTTAATCTTGCTAAGCATTAAACCCTATGAGGTGAGTTATTCTATCGTTTAGTAGTCGGCAACCACTCGAGCCATTAATTTAATCAACATAATAAGAAAATCAGCTACCTGTTTGCCTGAAGTATCTATTTATACAGGATTGCCATAATAGCGCAAAGCTTACCTATTGTTTTGATCATTCGAATGTATCGTGCAACAACTCAGTGACCAATGATCGCGTAACTATTTCTTATAAACACGGTGATTACTACGCTTTTTTACATTGTTTAACATCTCCTCTGGATTAGATTATGCTAATCTGTATTAACGCTTATAAAAGGAGTGCCATGTGCAACGCAGTGTTATTTTTGGCTTTTGTGTCATGCTAAGTGGATGCAGCACCATTGGGTTTAGTGATCTGTTTTCAGATTACGCTACCCAAATGAAGCCTGTACGCCAAGCTATTAAGACCAACAATATCGACCAAGCCCAACAGCTTTTGCCGACTAATGGGCAGTCACATAGTAACTACTTGCTCAATCAATTAGAGCAGGCCCGTTTAAGCAATTTAAATAATCAAAATGAGGCTGCAAAACCACAGTACGAAGCGGTATATCAGCAAATGGAAATAAAACGCCAAGCAGCAAAAATACAAGTAAGCGCAGGGCTTGAACAAAGTAACGCCCTTTTAACCAATGATTCAGTCATTAGCTATACGCCAGCGGCTTATGAAATGAGTATGCTGCACAGTTACCAAGCACTTAATTATATATATCAACATAATATCGAAGGCGCATTAGTCGAAGTTCGCCGTGCAAATAAAGTACAAACAGATGCGTTAACGGCTAATCAAGACGACATAGATGCTAGCGTGAAAGCAGCACAAAAACATTACCCAAGTATGGATGAGGTGATCAAAAACGTAAAAAATGGCTATCAAAATGCGTTTACATTTTATCTGTCAGGTTTGCTCTATCAAAGTAATAAACAATACGATGATGCATATATAGATTATAAAAAGGCACTAGAGATCAACCCTGAAAACACCTATTTGCAGCAGGTTGTGCTGCAATTAGCAAAACAGCAAGGGTTTGATCAAGATTTTTCCGAGTATAAAAAACGCTTTGCTGAATTACCAAAACAAGTCGCCAACAGCGGTGACGTTGTGGTCTTGATCGAACAAGGTTTAGTGCCAGAAAAAGATGAATTTGTGTTGCGTCTGCCTATTTATACATCCGGTGGTGATGCCCGTTTTTATAGCTTAGCGATGCCCGTTTATAAAGATAGAGCTTATATACCAGCGGTTAGTGATATTAGTATCGGAACACAGATTTTACCTTTGAGTCCATTGGTAAGAATAGAAGCGTTAGCGGCTAAAACACTTGAAGAGCAAACACCGGCAAGAGTATCGAGGCAAATACTGCGGTTAGTCGCTAAAGAAAAAGTACGGGCAGAGCTGGCTAGAAGTGGCGGCGATGTGGGTAATATACTCGCTAATCTATACAACCTAGCCTCTGAGCAAGCAGATACCCGCAGTTGGTTAACTTTACCTAATCAAATAAGTGTTGCGCGCACCCAGTTAACAGCAGGAGACCATGTTTTAAAACTTGCCAATCAGAAAGACATAAACTTTACGGTTAGTAAGCAAGGGTTAACCTTGATTTATCTAACCTCTATTAACAACTATTTTAATTCCCATGTAGTGCAACTTTAGGAGCTATCATGAAATATTTAGTGCCATTATTAACGGTCTGTCTACTTGCTGCCTGTACCAGTAGACCGACTACATCAGGTATAAGTGTTGAACAAGCTTCAGCGCAATACCAACAACAGCTAAAAGTCGATAATCCTGCACTAGGTAAAAAGCTGGCCATTAGTGATGTAAAGACTCGCCAAACGAATCAATTAACTGATGTTGTTGTCACACTTTCGAGTCAGTATAAAAAATCACAATATTTACAGTATCAATTTACCTGGTATGACGGCGATGGTTTTGTGATCAAAGGCAATCATTCTCCTTGGCAATCATTGACTTTATTTGGTTTTGCTAACGTGCAACTGCCTGGCCTTGCACCTACATCTGATGCGGTTACATTTTCATTAGCGGTACGCGAAGTATCGACACAAGCACAAGAATTTAAAGATTAAAGGACACCATTATGAATACAGTAAACACAACTAAAAAACCAACGCTTAAAACACTCTCGGGTTTTGCGTTGTTAGGTTTGAGTGCGCTTGCCCTCAGTGGCTGTGCCAATAAAGCCGTAGTCAGCTACGGAGACGCACAAGCTGTAGAAACAACTGATATTAACTTCGGTTCAACTGACTTACAAAAAGTCGCCAGTCAAATGACGGATTCACTGTTGGCATCACCTGTGGTCGGCACATTAACAGCTAATACTCGACCAATCGTATTTGTTGAACGTATAAAAAACAAAACCAGTGAACACATTGATACTGAATCAATTACCGATTCAATTTCAACACAATTATTGCGCAGTGGTAAATTTCGTTTTGTTGATATGGGTCGCGTAGAAGCCGCTCGAGAACAATTGAACTTTCAAAATGATGATGCCCTAGTAGACCCAACTAAAGCGATTGCATTTGGCCAACAAGTTGGCGCGCAGTATATGCTTTATGGCAACCTGTCGAGCATCGTAAAATCGAATGCTGATAAAGCCGACGTATACTATAAATTCACAATGCGCTTAATGGATTTAAAAAGTGGCTTAGTAGAATGGGCGGACGAAACAGAAATTCGTAAAACCCGCGAAAAATCAACCTTTGGCTGGTAATTCAGCTGAGGAGGTAAATGATGAATAAACTCATACTTGGGCTGTGTACAGCCCTGCTCATCAGTAATCCAAGCTTTGCCGCATACGAACGCAATAAAGCCGTTCCTGTCCAGCAAGTACTATTTGGCAGTGTTCAATCTGTACGTAATATTACCGAGCAAGAACTTGTTCAAGACAAAAATAGTGGCTGGAAAACCTTTGGCGGTGCATTACTTGGTGGCGTTATTGGTAACCAATTTGGCGGCGGCAGTGGTCGCACCGCAGCGACTATTCTAGGCTCGGTCATCGGTGGCAGTGTGGCGAACAACAGGCAACAAAGCAGCCATTATAATCAATACCATTTAGTCGAGTTAATGATCAAAGTTGAAAACGGTGAACAATTTATGGTGGTACAAGACAAAGACAATCAAATGATATTTAGAACTGGCGACAGCGTGCGCTTAGTGTATTTATCAGATAATACAGTCCGCGTTGATAAAGCCTATTAAGCTATTACATTAAACTAAAAAGCGAGCAGTATTAATGCTCGCTTTTTAGTATTTATAACTTTATTACTACGTTAACTTTGTCTGTAATCGCTAAAAAAGCGTTGCATCTTACTCATCGCAGTCGTTAAATCATCTTTGTTAGGTAAAAATACCAATCTGAAATGATCTGGATTTGGCCAGTTAAATGCTCTTCCGTGAACCAGTAAGATCTTTTCTGCTTTGAGTAAATCTAAAATCATTTTTTCATCATTTTTGATATTAAAACGCTCAGTATCTACTTTGGCAAATGCGTACAATGCTCCTTTTGGTTTTGCACACGAAATACCTTCTATCGCATTTAAACCACGCCATGCAATATCACGTTGTTCGTATAAACGCCCACCGGGATTTATTAAATCATCAATCGACTGTACGCCACCTAATGCTTGCTGGATCGCATATTGTGCCGGCACATTGGCACATAAACGCATAGAGGCTAAAATATCTAAACCTTTACGTAAATCATCCATCAATGCAGTACGGCCACTTAATACCATCCAGCCCATACGCAAACCCGCTGCGCGATAGGTTTTTGCTAAGCCATTAAAAGTAATTATCGGCACATCATCACACAGTGCACCAATGGAGCTGTGCGTGATCCCATCGTATAAAATCTTCTCATAGATTTCATCACTCAATAACAATAATTTATGTTCACGTGCAATATCAATTAACTGCTGTAAAAGTGCGTCGTCGTATACTGCACCCGTCGGATTATTAGGGTTGATCAGCACTAATGCTTTAGTTTTTGACGTGATTTTACTGCGAATATCAGCAATATCAGGGAACCAATCTTGCTCTTCATCACATAGGTAATGGACTGGATTACCACCCGCAAGTTTGACTGAAGCGGTCCACAATGGATAATCAGGTGCTGGGATCAACACTTCATCATCATTATTCAGCAAAGCTTGAGTCGTCATTTGAATTAATTCACTGACCCCATTACCAATATAAATATTATCGACGTCTAGGTTATATAAACCACGTTGTTGGTAGTGCTGATAAATAGCCACACGGGCTGAGTAGAGGCCTTTGGAGTCACAATAACCTTGGGCTGAATACAAGTTACGAATAATATCGCGGTGCATATCTTCAGGCATATCAAACCCAAATGCCGCAGGATTACCAATATTCAATTTTAAAACTTTTTGGCCTTCATCTTCCATTTTGCGAGCCTGAACTAACACCGGCCCACGAATGTCATAACAAACGCCTTGTAATTTATGACTCTTTTTAATTTCTGACATTTTTACCTCTACTAGTGGAACAGCTAGATTAACCTAGTAGAGGGGCTAAATACCAGTGGATTTAATACCTCAAAACTGAAATAAATTCACGTCTGGGTATAGCTAACTAACGGCTTTGTAACCAATCAGTTAACTTAGCTGCTGATCCGGCAACTTGGTTGTCAAGCTGCTGAGCTGCCGCAAGCGCCTGAGAAACATCATTATTATTTAAACTTTGTTCAATTTCTCTGGCCACCTGAGATAGACTGCTGGCACCAAACTGCGCGGCATTTGATTTTAAACTATGAGCATGGCGACTTGCGACTTGGATATCACTATGTATTGTAGCCAATACTTCAGAGCCTAATCGTTCAAATTCAGCACAACAAAAAGTCAGCGTATCGCTAAATTGCTCGCCTAATAACGATTCCATACTTTCCAATGCGCTTTCATCAATGACTATTGTATTCATTATTCATCCTTTTGTATTTAGCAACACTAAACCAGTAACTTATACTATTTTTATACTTTATCGTTCTATAGAAAAAAAACCAACTAATTGTCTCATTAAGCGTATAATTAGCGGGTTTTTCAACTTATTGCTACTAAACAAGATTCTTTTATGTCCCGTTCTTTGTGTGTTAATTGTAAATTTAGTCTACAAACGTGTCTTTGTGAAGATTTGTCGGTACTGGAAAATAAACTCAAAGTTATAATTTTGCAGCATCCTAGCGAAGTAAAGATCACTAAAAACACCGCCCGTTTACTCACATTGTGCCTAACGCAATACGACATCATGGTAGGAGAAACGCAGGCTGATTTTGCACAACTAAACACACTACCCGTTGCCACAACTGCATTACTCTACCCTGATGATAATGCCATCTTACTGGATGATGAAAGTACCGCAGCACCACAATTTAAAAGCCGGTTAAGTCATCTAATTGTAATCGATGGCACCTGGAAAAAAGCATTTAAGATCATGCAACTTACCCCAGCCCTTGCGGCTTTTAAAAAGGTCAGCTTTACGACGATCCCACAAAACCGATATCGTATTCGCAAAGCTCCCCGTGCAGATAGCCTCTCCACATTAGAAGCGGTTGCACATAGTTTAGCCTTGATTGAACATATTAACCCTGAGCCTTTATATCAGGCACTGGAAGCGCTCAACAGCAAACAAACCCAGTTTATGCCTGAGCATATTAAAGCGCGTTATCAAGCCAAATGAGTGCCAGCAATCGCTTAAAGCGCGGGTTTTACCGCCAAGGACCGGATTACCGATTTGATGACCAAGTTGACTTTAGTGATATCCGCGATACATTTGGTTTTCGTACTATGGTGGTGGGTAAATGGGTCACCATAGAAGAACGCTTTATTAGTGCTAATTTAATTTACGACGCACTAGCCGATTTAGCGCAAATACTGCAAGTGCCGCCAAAGACCATTGGTCTGAGGGGGAAACTCAATTTTGCTTTTGGCCATGGCGGGCAACAACACGTCCAAGCACATTATAATAGCCGTACTCGTACCCTTGCGCTGGCAAAAAATGCAGGCGGTGGCGCGCTGGCGCATGAATGGTTTCATGCGTTTGATCATCACATAACTAAACACATATTTCCCCAGCATTCGCCACAGCATTTTGCCTCTAAACTTTGGCTGGAGCACACGATTGGGCAAAGTCACCCACTAAACTTAGCATTAAATAAGTTTTACCAAGGGGTATTTCTAGAACCAACCGGTCAACACGCTAATCAGTATGTATTAGATTGTATAGAATTTGATAAACGCCATCAGCAGTTTTATATGAGTATGCCTGAAGAGTTAGCTGCACGTAGTTTTGAAGCTTGTATTGCTTGTAATGAGCAGATCGTTAATCACTTTTTAGTCTCTGGGCTCAATAACTCAGCGCTAATTTACCCTAAGCGCGATAGCTTAAAAATTTGTAATAACGCGCTCAATGATTATTTTTCCCAATTAGGTCAACTACTTTTTCAAGATCATTGACAAATACGGTGGTGGTTTCAAGATTTTCTTCAAGCCACTGCATGTAATCGTCAAACGGTAATGGCCGTGAAAAAAAGTATCCCTGACCAACTTCACAGCCATAGCTTTGTAATTTAGCCATACTTTGGCTATCTTCTATCCCTTCAGCCACTACGTATGAACCCAGTGATTTGGCAATATCACAGGTAGCACGACAAATTGTTTGATCATTTTTAGAGTATTCAATATTCATTACAAATTGCTTATCTATTTTTATTTCATCAAAGCCCATTTTGCTCAAATACGCGAGTGACGAATACCCCGTGCCAAAGTCATCAATTGCTATTTTAACGCCAATTAAACGGTAATCATTCAGGGCATTTTTTATATCAACCCCCTCAAAGAGTGTTGCCGATTCCGTTAGTTCTAACATTACATTAGCCGGGTTGAGTTGATGCTCATTCAACAACGTTATAAATAACACGGGTAAATCTTTACGCAGCAAATCTTTAGCCGAAATATTGATAGATACAATATGCTCAGGCAATAATACAATCATTTTCTTTTGATATTGCAGTGCTTGCGTAATAACCCATTCGGTTAAATCTGAAATTATCCCTGATGATTCAGCAATAGGGATAAATAAATCAGGGGGAACATTACCCAATTGTGGATGCTCCCAACGTAATAAAGCTTCCGCGCCGTACACTTTACCGGTGTTTAGATATATCTGTGGTTGAAAAAATAAACTAAGCTGATCGCATTCAATGGCTTCTTTTAGAGCTGATGCAATCGCAATGCGCCGTTGCGATAACGTCACATTCTCTATATTAAACATATGCCAGCGTTCACCATGAAGGGGTTTAACCGCCAGTGCTTGCAGCCCTCGCTGGACTAGTTGTAATGAGGTACTGGCATGTAAGGGATAATTTGCTACACCGATTTCAACTTTATCAATTAAGTGAATGCGTTGATGAGTGAGACCCTCAGCAAAAACGCTATTGATCACACATACAAACTGCTCTACTTGGCTTAATTCTAACTTGCCGACTATTACAACCCCATAGGTGCTGTCATCTAACCTGGCAATACAACGGCTATGCTGATGGTTAGCTTCAACACACAGTACATTCATTGAGGCTAATTGCTGGGCTAATTTGCCCATGGTTAATTTTATCTGCTCATTTACATGTTCATAGCCAAAATTTGCTCGAGCATTAATCAGTACAGCAGGCCTAAATAACAGTAAAGAATGCTCTGTTGATAATTTCACCTGACTATCAAGACGCTCTATTAGTAACTGTTTATTAGGTAGTTTTGTATCATCGTCGTGAGTGAGGCTGTAGCTATATTGCATAACACACTTACGCTCGTGAATGAGTAACACCATCACAAAAGTAATTACATTTAGCACCAGTAACATATCATTAAGTTGCTGTATCTGTGCACCAGCCACCAGCGTTGCTTGCCAACATAAAGTTTGTAAAGCCACTGCAAACCAAACCAGTACAAACTTAAATTGCATCGCTTTTTTGGTATTACTAAGCCAATAAAAAAATAAATAACTCATCACCACCAACATAGAACCCAAACACACGGTCACTACAGCAAACTGCACTGATTGCTTCATAAAACAGCTAAATAGTGCTGCAACACAAAATAAGCTTATATAAACTGTTAACTTATCTTGTCGAGCGTTTAAATGATTTTGCGACTGTAAATAATGAATAAAGTAAAAGTTGACCACCCCTAAGGCTATAACTTGAAATGAAAACTGTAACTTTGTGTACCATAAAGACGCAAATTCAATATTAAAGTAATTCAACACCCCTTTTGCTATTAAAAACTCACTTAATACACACACTAGGTAAGCAAGTAAATAAAGCGATTTTGCTTGATGAGATAAACCGTATACAGTGCCAACAACGGCAAGACACAGCAGTAATAGCCCGGTAATTAAAAAGAAATTTCGCAGTTTCTTGTTTATCAAATTGGCAAATTCATTACCAGTTGCAAGGCCAATGCTCAGCCTGTCATCTTCACTATGGCGAGCGTAAATTACAGCCCAACGAGCCTCATCTTTAGGTAACAGTGCGTGTGGCAGTACTTTATCAACATAACGGTATGCATCATTTTTTACTTCAACTAACGGGTTGAAACTCTCATCAAGAATATAAAAATTAAGCTGCGCTAAATGGGAATTGTCTGCATAAATCACCTCAACTTTTGATTGCGACCGTTTATTTAAATCAACAATAAACCAATAACCTTGCTCTGCCTTGATACGAACATGTGATAAATCTGTTTTTGAATCGGTAGTGACAACTTGTTCTAGTAAGGGTTTGGTAGTTTGAAAGGGCGTATTTGCTGGCACTAACCAGCCACTGGCAGACACTTCATCAGCCATCACAGACGCTGTAGCAGTAATGCTTAACAGTATTAAAAAAATCTTTATACAATATGCTCGCGCTAATATGCTTGCCTGATCCACTGTCACTCCATGTGCATTGAATAAATAGTAAATTATAAAAAGATAATTAAAGTATGGAGGTATTAAATGAAATAGCCAGTAAATAACCTGAACCGTGGATAATATATCAATAAAATGCTTAAGCAGTTTTTATGGTAGTAAAATCGAGTGAGTGTATTTCCAAGCAATAAAAAAGGCCTATCAAGTGATAAGCCTTTATTTTAAAAATATATTTTAATTAGTTACTATCATCACTAATACGACTTGCAACTGCGCTGGTTTGATCTTTATATTTGGCATCTTTGCGTGTATTGTACGGATTTTCAGCAGGACCTGACATGGTCTCAAAGCTCATAGCGCCGATTTTCATCATTGGTCGTAATGCCAACGGCAATTTACCGGAGTTATAAAACTCTAACACGATATTACCAGACCAACCGGGATCAATCCGATGGGCCGTCACATGCACCATTAAACCTAGACGTGCCAAAGATGAACGACCGTCAAGCCAGCCAACGATATCTGCCGGCAACGTGACTTTTTCATAGGTCATCGCAAGGGCTAATTCACCTGGGTGTAAAAAGAATGCATCGCCCTCTTTTAACACTATTTCATCGCTCATTATTGATTCCATTGCTTTATTAAGCTGATCTTTTGGACCACTTAAATCAACATAAGCTGCTGTATGATCTTGAAATACACGAAACTTATTACCTAAACGTAAATCTGCCGTTACCCCAGAAATCATTTCATCGGTCGGACTTGGCTCAATAATAATACGCTGTTGGGCAATATATTCTTTAATATGGGTATCTGATAATCTCATTAGTTAATCATCCGTAATCACAATTTCGACTGAATTATGATGGGGTTGTTGATAGTAAAGCATACTGGCAATCAGCCGCGCAGCGTCAGCATAAGTTTCACTCACCGCAGCCTGATTATCCATGGCGATTAATTTGCCTTGCTCTGAGTATTCGCGAATATCAATCGCCAAAGGAATTTGCGACAACACTGGCACACCATGACGCTGAGCTAATTTTATTGCGCCATCCTTACCAAATACATGGTTTGGTTCGCCGCAGTGTGAGCACAAAAAATGACTCATATTTTCAATCAAGCCCAATACTGGCACATTCACTTTATTAAACATGGCAATGCCTTTTTGCGCATCAGCAAGTGCTAAATCTTGCGGAGTCGTCACAATCACCGTGCCACTGGCAGGTACTTTCTGACTCATAGTAAGTTGAATATCCCCAGTTCCTGGTGGCATATCTACAATCAGGTAATCAAGCTCACCCCATGCAGTTTCATTTAACAGTTGCGTTAATGCGCCCGACGCCATCGGTCCGCGCCAAACTGTGGCATCATCACTAGGCACTAAAAAGCCAATTGATTGTGCTTTGATGCCATTAGCGTCAAATGGTAGCAATTGCTTGTCATTTTTAGCCGTGGGTGTTGCTCCTTCAAGGCCTAGCAACATTGGAATAGACGGGCCATAAATATCCGCATCTAAAATCCCCACTTTCGCGCCTTCAGCTTTGAGTGCGCCCGCTAAATTTACCGCGGTGGTTGATTTACCCACACCACCTTTACCTGATGCAATCAACACAATATGTTTTATCGCTTTGAACTTACATGCTTCAGTCAGCTCAATGCTTGCGTTAATTGTCACTGCTTGATTAAGTTGTTGGCTTACAAACGCTGCTACCTTTGGCATTTCAGATAACGCAGCAAATGGCAGCGTTAAATGAAGCAATATTGATTTATCAGTTTTTGATTCAATGCTTTTAATGAATTTTTCATCAATGCCGACAGCAAAAGCGGCACTGCGATACCCTGCTAAGGCAGTAAGAATCGGTTGTTTTTGCACCGATTTAGAGGAGAATAGTTTCGACAATCCAAACATAACAATAAAATAGTGTTTCTTTGATGAAAATTGCCTCGGAATTATGTAACATTCAGGGCATTAACACCAGTCAATTAATGAAAATCGGCCAACCACGAAGGTGTTTCCTTTAGGTTTGCTGATAATATTATGATTTTCATCCGTTCCTTAACAGGAACCGTCAATTCGGAATGATTATGGCACAGCGAAAGATCCTCATTACCAGTGCATTACCTTATGCCAACGGCCCAACACATTTAGGCCATTTATTGGAATATATTCAGACTGATATCTGGTCACGTTTTCAAAAACTACAAGGCCACGAAGCTTATTATGTTTGCGCCGACGATGCCCATGGCACGCCAATTATGCTCAATGCACAAAAGCAAGGGATCACGCCGGAAGAAATGGTAAAAAATGTCAGCATTGAACGTCAACGTGACTTTGCAGACTTCAATATTAAATTTGATAACTACCACAGCACCCACAGCCAAGAAAACAAAGAATTCAGCGAGCTTATTTATAATCGCTTAAACGATGCCGGTCATATCAAAAAGCATACTATTTCACAGTTATTTGACCCTGAAAAAGGCATTTTCTTACCCGATCGCTTTGTAACTGGTACGTGCCCAACTTGTAAGTCTGAAGACCAAAATGGCGACAGCTGTGACGCATGTGGCGCAACATATAGCCCAACAGAGCTTATCAACCCGCGCTCTGTGATGTCAGGTGCTGAGCCAGTACTTAAAGACTCTGAGCATTACTTTTTTGACCTGCCAGCATTTGAAGGCATGTTAAAAGAGTGGCTTCACTCCGGCACTATTCAGCAAGAAATGGCTAACAAACTAGACGAATGGTTTGCCGATGGCCTGCAACAGTGGGATATCAGCCGCGATGCGCCCTACTTTGGCTTTGAAATCCCTGGTGCGCCTGGTAAATATTTTTATGTCTGGCTTGATGCGCCAATTGGTTACATGGCCAGCTTTAAAAACTTATGCGACAAACAAGGCATCGACTTTGATGCATTTTGGCAAGAAGGCTCTGACGCTGAGCTTTACCACTTTATCGGTAAAGATATTATCTACTTTCACAGCTTATTTTGGCCAGCAATGCTTGAAGGCGCAAAATTCAGAAAGCCAACCAATGTATTCGCGCATGGTTTTGTAACGGTTAATGGCGCTAAAATGTCTAAATCGAAAGGCACGTTTATTAAAGCGCGTACATATTTAGACAACCTCGACCCTGAGTTTTTACGTTATTACTACGCTGCTAAACTTAACAGCGGCATCACCGATCTTGACTTAAACTTAGAAGACTTTGCACTACGTGTAAATTCAGACTTAGTTGGTAAAGTGGTTAACATTGCCAGCCGTTGCGCCGGTTTTATTACTAAAAAGTTTGACGGTAAATTAAGTGACACTGTCATGGAGCCGCAATTATTAGCTGAATTCCAAGCAGCTACCGATACCGTTGCTCAGCACTATGAAAACCGTGATTATAGCCGTGCTATTCGTGAAATAATGGCGCTTGCTGATAAAGCAAACCAATTTATTGATACCTCAGCACCATGGGTATTAATCAAAGACGAAACGAAACAAGAACAAGCTCACCAAGTGTGTTCGCTTGGGCTTAACTTATTCCGCGTGCTAATGACTTACTTAAAACCAGTATTACCGGGTATGGCGGCAAACGTAGAAGACTTCTTAAATGATGATCTATCTTGGCAAGGCGCGCAAACTGCGCTTGTTAGCCACCCGATCAATAAATTTAAACCGTTAATGCAACGTGTAGAAATGGATAAAGTAAATAAAATGGTCGAAGAATCAAAAGAAAGCTTACTCGCTGCAAAAGACAAAATCGATCCAAACAGCCCTTTGGCAAAAGAGCCTATTGCAGCTGAAATCGAATTTGACGATTTTGCCAAAGTAGATTTACGTGTAGCTAAAATAGCCAAAGCAGAGCACGTTGAAGGCGCTGATAAGCTACTTAAACTAACGCTCGACTTAGGCGGCGAAACACGCCAAGTATTTGCTGGTATTAAATCAGCTTATGCGCCAGAAGATATTGAAGGCAAACTAACGGTTATGGTTGCCAACCTGAAGCCACGTAAGATGCGCTTTGGCATGTCAGAAGGCATGGTACTAGCAGCAGGCCCTGGCGGTAAAGAAATCTATATTTTAAACCCAGACGACGGCTCAGAGCCAGGTATGCGTGTAATGTAATTCGACTTTAACTAGTTAACACTAAAAAGCCGTTGTTTTAAACAACGGCTTTTTTAATTGCCACAACAAATTGTTTTTCCAGCACATAAAATTGTAGGTGCTGAAGTTAGCGACCTGCGGCTACCCGGTTAACTTAAAGTTTGGATGACCATAGCCAAATCATATAATTGGTAAAAGAAAAAATTATAAGTGGCATACCGAAAAACATTAGACCAAAATAAGGCCCTGTTAGTGCTGATATTAAGTAGTAACCTACACCTTTAAAAGGCTCACCTGAAATTAACTCAAATATACTTCTTAAAAAGCTCGATAAATACAGAGCTAGAAAGCCCATGCCCAAACCTAAAAGCTGTACTTGGTACTTTTTGGTTTGTCTGTGAGTTATTGGAGCAAAGTAATAGCCAACTATAAACCCTGAAAGTGCGCAAAAGCTACCGACGAGATCTGTGCCCAGCCAAATGAATAGTGGCCAACTGGCGAAAGATAAGATGACTGCATATTTCAGCCTTTCAGAAACTCTCAATATGGGCACCATGTTTAGTTAAGTTAACACGCGCATAAATTGCGGAAAATGCTTGGCTATAATTAGCGAAGAATGAGCGCCAGCCAAGCGTTTGAAGTCATTTCTGATGCGTTTATTATACCTTCTTTATCGGTAATTCACTTATTTTATAGACTCGAAAAGGTCCCATACAAAAAGTGATTAAGCCATCATTTTTCTTCGGAGCTCGGTAATTCACAGTAATATAAGCCTCATTTATCGTATCAGTCTTAATTGTAAAGGTTGATACTTTATAATCAGCTAGCTCATGATTGCTTTCAAAAGCATGTGGTTCAGAAATAATTGTAGGAACATACAAGGTTACCCTATCAATTTCACCTAGAGAGATTACAGCTCTTACAGCCTCAGCAACACCATAATTAACAGGGTAATAAACCGTTATTTCTGATAAATCAGCGAAATTATCTTGAGTTATAAACGCCGCTACTTTCTTTATTTCGCTTTTTTTATCACAAGAAAAAGTTGATATTGAAGTAAATAAAAATAACAAAACTAAAAGTTTCACTGAGCTTCCTTGAAGGTATAACAATTTTATCTACGACATTTATCTTTTTACAAACAGAAAAATATCCATATATTATAATGCATTTATCTTAGCTATCAAACAGATACCTGTAAACAACTAGTTAACTTCACCTCATTTTTTACAAATGCAGCAATATACAAAAATGCTAGAGATCAGTAATATCTGACAAAATCATAAACACTATTTTTATATACAGTTTATTGTTAGGTGAGAGTCAACAACGCTAAATTTAATCGCTAAGCTATTTTAAGTTTTAGCGCTGTTATTTTTTGCACTACTATCTTTTATCAGTGCTATCCTTTACCAGACTATAACAGCGCTTACTATTACTGTAATTCTTTTAGAAGCCTGTTTTTACGTGGTAAATAATAGTCATCGTAATCCAGTGAAACTATCACCCGCTTTGCCCTTCCGAGCAATTCAGCTCTTGGTACTAAGCCTATTACTCGTGAATCAGCACTGTTATCACGGTTATCCCCCATTGCTAAATACATATCTGTAGGGATGATAAGTGGATCAAAATTTTGCATATAAGAGCGCTGCTTAGCGAGTTTTACGGTATGTTTTATGCCATGCAAATTCTCTATTTCCACTCGGTTTATGGCGGTTTCAGCTACAGTTTCGTAATTAAGCTTTTCACCATTAATAACAAGTTGATTATTAACTAAAGCAACAGTGTCGCCCGGTACACCTATTACTCTTTTTATTAGGCGATTTTGTGCAGCAACAGAATCAAATACAATAATATCACCGGCCTGTGGCTCGGCTAGTTTAACCAGCGAAATTTTAGTAAAAGGCACTCGTAGGTCATACGCCATTTTATCTGTCAATATACGGTCGCCCTCAACAATGGTTGGCTGCATTGAACCTGTGGGTACTTCGTACCAGTCAGCCACTGCACTTCTAAAAACACACATCAGCGAGATAAATACGATTAACGAGCGGTTATTTTTCCATATTTTATAAAGGTATTTCACAGTTTTGTTCCATAAGTTAGTATGTTATTTAATAGACAAAGCAGATATTTATCAGTTCAATCAACTTTGTAACAAGGCGTGTATTACTTTTATTAATTAAGGCTTATAAACTAATACCAGTCGTTTTTCGTAGTGATTTTTTAGTTCTTTTGATGGATACTATTTGGAAACAAATAATAATAACTACGTATATATGGAAATTACACAAGACAGACCAGCGCAAGCTAGCAAAGCTAAGTTTTGCTTAGACTTACTGCCAGGTAAATTAATCGACATTCAGTTCACCAACCCATTAAGTGTCAGATTTAAACTCTCTTTAGTTGGCTATGAAGCTGGTAAGTATTTAATTTTAAAGTACCCTGTCCAAGCAAAAAAAAGCCAATATGCTGATGTGTTAAAAGAAGGCAATGGCGCAATTGTACGCTATATAGTCGAAGGTGAACGTGGGGAGTGCGTCGCTTTTTCGACCACTATATTAGCTATTTCTTTTCGACCAGAAAAATTACTTTACCTTGCTTACCCTAAGAATATTGAGAGTCGGCAACTGCGTGAAGTCAGCCGTTTACAAACCCATATACCAGCAAAGATTAGCATTAATAAATCGCATACTTATGACAGTGAAAATCTATTGCAAGGTTTGATCATCGATATTTCACCGACTGGTTGTCGCTTTACTGTGCATGTTAATTCAGGGTTTTTAGCGCTTAAAAAACGCCCCGTGTTTGTGCATGTTCTATCGCCTATCGACAACAGTGCCGTGGTGATCAGTGCGCATGTGCGCAACAATCAAATGCAGGGAGATCGTTTAAGTGTGGGCATCGAGTTTGCCGCACATGAACAACAAAAAATGCAAAACTTATTGGCCGCTTACACGATAGACATTGCTTAATAATTGCATGCTTAACAAATGAGAGTAACTAAATGTACTCTCATTGATAGCTCGTTATTGGTTTTTCAACTGCTGCTTAGCTTTTTCAAGCTCACCTTCACCAATACCAAGTGAATCAGCGGCTTCTTTGATTAAATGAGGCTGAGTCATTACCAAGCCCATTAGTGCTTGTAACTTCTCTGGTGGAATACCGAGTTGCTGCACAAGTGCCATTGCCATCATTGGGTTTTGAGTAAATGCTTGAAAAAGTTCGTGTACTTTTTCATCGCTAACATTGTGCTCTTTTAATGTTGCTATAATTGGGTTCATGTTTTTGCCTTAAATCGCTTTATAGTTGCCCATAGTTATATGGGCAAATATTGGTTTTTAAACTACTGAACTAATAATACAACTTTTCCGGCATTTTCGTTTCGTTCAAGAATCGCGTGTGCCTCACCAGCGTCTTGCCAAGGCAACGTTTTATAAATATTAAAATCAAACTGTTGATTTGCTATATCGTCATAAAATTTTGCTACAAACTCATCGCGTAGTTGGCGTTTAAACGCTTGACTGCGATTGCGCAGTGTTGAGCCATGAAACGAAATACGCTTTTGTAACAAGAGTGCAAAATCTACTTCTGCGAAGCGACCATCTAAAAATGCCAGCATAATTATTTGGCAATCCATTGCAGCGATTGCTGCATTTTTACTTAAATAGCGCCCAGATACCGGATCAACAATCACGTTCGCCGTTAAACCATAGTTTTGCATGTAAGCAACAAAATCGTCGGTTTTGTAGTTGATTACATGATCGGCACCAAGCGCTTTGGCATGTTCGCACTTTTCATCGCTACCTGCGGTAATAACAACCGTTGCCCCAATACGTTTAGCCATTTGTATAGCTGCCCCACCCACGCCACTTGCGCCTGCATGGATCAGTGCTGTTTGCCCTGCTTGTAACTTACCAAGTTGAAATAACGCACCAAACGCGGTTAAATATACTTCGCTGATCGCTGCACCTTGCGCCATAGTTAAATCACTTGGTAAAGCCATTAATTGTGCGGCATCGACCGCCACATATTCGCTATATGCACCGCCTGCACACAAAGTAAATACCGCTTTATTAAGCCAGCTTTGATCAACCTCGGTGCCAAGCTCAATCACAGTGCCTGCGCATTCAAGCCCTAGAATGGGGCTGTCGCCCTGTGGCGCTGGATACTTACCTTGACGTTGCATACAATCAGCGCGGTTCACGCCGATAGCAGCAACTTTAATTAACACTTCATTAGTTTTTAATTGCGGTTTAGCGGTGTCGCTTAATGTTAAATGCTGATCTTGATGAGAAATAAATTGCATTGCAGCTCCTGAATTGATGAGTTAATCGATTTTACGCCACACTTCGGCTTCAACTAACTTACCATTTTCTGTTAAAGAATGATGCCACAAATCTCCTTCAATTTTGTAATCAAAAGCCATGGTTTTGCCAAGCAACGATTCAATGTTACCGTAAACAAAAGTCTCTACAAATTGTTGGTTTTTTAAGGTGTACTGCCCGCCACCTGCATAATGAAACTGGCCATTTTTTTGGGTGATGTAATTAAAATGAGTGGCGGTTATTAGTTTAACTGAGGTCAACTCTGGTGCTTTGGCAGTCACATAACCTTGTTCAACTGCATATTTCCCTTCCACAAACTCCCAACTACCTAATAGCGGGTTAGCTAAAACCAGCGGTGAGGTGATGAGTAAACTTGCTAATAATAGAGATTTCATGATTTTCCTTGGATTTTGTTTTATGAAACTTTACCTTTTTACACGCCCAAAATTAATCAGACTTATGGGTAATAACCCCCGGCTAAAATCGCCAACTTTGTTTGTATGGATACACATCAGCCAATTGCCCAGCATTGATATCAGCTTGGCACTGCAGCCAAAAATCAGGACTAAATAAGTCTTGATGTTGCTGGCAAAAATGACTAAATGCTTGCTGATCAGCACTAAAAAACACTTTAAACTGACTCGGGAATACATCATTTTCGGCAACATCAAAATAGCTTTCGCTGCTTAGTTCATCAAAACTATTTTCACTGCTCGGTAAGTCTCTAAAGTTACAATCCGTTAATGGGCAAATTTCATCATAATCATAAAATACCACGCGCCCCCAACGGGTCACACCAAAGTTTTTCATCAACATATCACCGGGGAAAATATTAGCCCCGGCTAACTCTTTAATCGCCTTGCCGTAATCAAGCATTACATTATTCAGTTGTTTATCGTCACATTGATTGATGTATAAATTAAGTGGTGTCATTTTGCGCTCAACGTATACATGCTTAAGCACTAAGGCTTTATTTGCAATAGCCATGCTTGAGCCGATACTCGCTCGCATATGGGTAAGCAATTCATCGCTAAAACGATTTAAATCAAATGCTAAATAGCGAAATTCATGGGTGTCGACTAAACGGCCGACTCTATCCGCTTGTTTTACAAAGTCGTATTTTGCCATCACCTGTGCTTTGGTTGATGTTTTAGGCGCGCTAAATTTATCTTTTATTACCTTATAAACATAATCTGAGCCAGCAGTGGTAAATACTAGCATTACCATGCCTGGCGTGCCGGGGGCAATAATGTACTTATCATCTATGGGACTATTGTTGGTGGTGTCGACCTTATAGCGATAAAACTCTGTTTTGGCATGTTTAATAAAGCCAATGGCATTGAATAATTCAAATCGTTGCTTATGTGGCATTAGCACTGATAAGTAATCTACATAGCGCGCGGGTTGGTCGGTATCAACCATAAAGTAGGTGCGAGCAAAGCCGAATAATAAACTCAGTTGATCTGCGCCCATCATCACCGCATCAAGCTTTAAACCGCTTTGGGTATGTAAAATAGCGACAGCAAAGGGCATGTTATCGCCATTTTTAGCAATACAACGACCTATTAAGTAGCAGGCTTTATTTCTAAAAAACAGTGAATTAGCGTATTCAATATAGCCATCGTTTAAATTCATCAGCTCATACACTTGACGACATTGCTGCTGCGCACCTAACGCCAAAGTACGCTGCAAAATATCAACATCATGAGCTAAATCTGTAAATCCAACCCGAAAAGCTTGTCGATAAATAAGTTGCTCCACCGCCTGGCTAAAGCCATTTTGCAATGAAATACGACTTACTAAATTATCAAATGGCCGAGATTTAGCGCGGTATTTGGCTTTTAAAACAAATAAATGCACGGTGCGAATTTTTTTATCATCCCAAATCGAGCCAAAAGTTGAATTAAAAAATGTATGCGCAATCGGTTGGTTTTCATGCTCTTGCACCATTTGGCCATAAATATGCTTTGCCTGCTGCCACAGTCGCGGATCGTTGAGCTCTTTAAATGCAATGACTCGCACCGCTTCACTAACATTTTTAACTTGCCTTTCATATACTTGTAAACGCTCACGCATTGCCGATTGTACACTTTGCCATTGCCGTTGCTCAAAACGACTTTGTGCACCTAAGGTAATATTTAAAAACTCAGCAAACATCGCTTCAAAGCCTGCGAATACGGCACGCGCTAATTTGGTCGCAATGACTTGCTCAATTGCGTTGTTAGTTTGAGTCGATAACGTATTTGCTGTTTTTAGCTCTAGCATATTTCTATCACTTATGATGACTATGTCTATTTAGTGGTTTACACACCTTAGCAAGCACGCTTTAATTTAGATAATTAATACAGCGAATGAATAAGATTGATCAAATGAATATAAGAAATGTCGATCTCAACTTGCTTGTGTACTTAAATGTACTGATAGATGAGCGAAATGTCTCGAAAGCGGCAAATAAATTAGCATTAACCCAACCTGCAATGAGTAATGCACTAAAACGTTTACGTGATTTATTTGACGATCCGCTCCTAGTTCGTGCCGCAGGCTCTATGACTCCTACTGCAAAAGCGCTGAGTTTAAAACCTGAAATAGAAGCGCTGTTAAAAATGGCTGAGGCAATAACCCAACCCAGTGATATGTTTGATCCAACCACTGGCGAACTCACCTTTAGAATTATGGCGAATGATTATTTAGAATCAACGCTAGTCGCGCCTTTTATTACCCAGCAACTCAATAAACATCCAGGACTTAATTTTGATGTGCTTAGCCCCAGCGATGTTAGCCTGCAAGATATGGAAAAGGGCAGCATTGACTTAGCCATCAATCGCTTCAACGGCCTACCACGGTCTTTTCATCAGGCCAGTGTCTGGCGCGATAACTATTGCTGTTTAATGCATCCAGCTAACCCATACTTAAAACAGCCTGATCTAGAGCAATACTTAGCGTCAGAGCATATTTGGGTAAATCGTGCAGGCTGGGGGGCTGAAGCTGCCGTCACGAATAAATCAGGTAGCCAAAAGCTGGGATGGGTAGACGAAGCTCTTTGGCAGCTTGAACAAACCCGTCATATTCGGGTGTTTACTCGTCATTACATGGTGGCAAGTTTGCTATGCCAATCGCCACAACTGATCGCCACTCTACCAAGACGACAAGCAATGCTGCTAACTAAACATACCGAGTTAGTGATTAGTCCTGTGCCGTTTCAAATTGTCCCAATTGAAGTAAAAATGCTGTGGAGCCCATTACTGCATCATGCCAGCCCACACCAATGGTTACGCCGCGAACTGCAAGCGTTTGCTAATACGATTGCTGATCGCTAGAAAGCTCTAATTAAAATGGAGCTCTCTCGTTATTATTGATTAAATCAATATCAGTTATTGAAAACAACAATTTCATAAATAGTGTGCTTAGGGCTACAGTGAAGTCATACCAAATGAGTTAACCACTAACACTGAGAGACAACATTATGATGCAAACTACAGCAAGCTTCACCCAACAAGACGGATTATTTATCGACGGCCATTTACATGCGTTCATCGAACAACAACTTTGTAAGCAAACCACCCTTGAGTGTAATGATGTTTACCAAGCATTGGCGACTCTGGTTGATGAATTTGGCTGTCAATGTCGTAAAAACAAACATTTTGACAATGACAGTTTAGATGTACAAACGTTATTGCATGCGTATCAAGTTGAGCATAATCACCCGCATTGTCATGTTGATGCACAAACAACAACTGCGGTATTAGATGAATATTGCTGTCAGGTGCCAGCTATTATTGTTGTTGCTTTAATGGATACATTAAGCGGTACACCAAGCGATGAACACAATGCAAAAGCAATTTATCAACGTGCTGCAACACTGACTAATCGCCCTTGCATGTATCGTGCAAAGCTCTACAACGCCAATGCAGCGTAGCTCATGAAACTTTTAAACGCTCGATTATCCTTTGTGTAAAATCACTGCAACTGAGGATGGTCGAGTTTTGCTGCTCTGCCTGTAAATCAAAGGTCACTTCACCGGCTATAAATGTCTGTTGCAAAGCCAGCTCTATACTGTTGGCCGCTTCGTGCCAATTCATAAACCGTAGCATCATCACCGCACTTAAAATACTACTGGTAGGATTTGCACTATTTTGTCCAGCAATACGCTCAAACGTGCCATGAGTTGGTTCAAAAAAAGCCACTTCATTATTTAAATTTGCTGCGGGCATAATACCAATACCGCCCACTTGTGCAGTCAACATATCTGCTAGATAATCGCCATTTTGGTTGGTTGTTACCACTACATCAAATTGCTCAGGATTCATTAACGCTTGCTGGAGCATGTTATCTGCAATCACTTCTTTAATAACTAACGGTGCCAAGCCCTCACGCGGTATTTCTAGCCAACGGCCATTACTGTGTGGTACTGCTGAGAACTCAGTTTGCGCCAAGGCAAACCCCCAACGCTTAAACGCACCATCAGTAAATTTAAGTACATTGCCTTTATGCACTACCGTTACCGAGTCACTATTTTGTTCAAGCGCATACGCTATTGCATAGCGCACTAGCCGCTCTGACCCTTCTTTAGAAATATTTTTAATGCCAATACCACATTGTTGATCAAAGCGCAGACGGGTTACGCCCATTTCTTGGCATAAAAAATCCAGCATTTTTTCGGCTTCGACACTGCCAGCTTGCCATTCAATTCCAGAGTACACATCTTCAGAGCTATCGCGGATCACAACAATATTGGTATTTTCAGGTTTTTTTAACGGTGACGGTAATGCGCAATAGCCTTTAATCGGCCGCATATTTACAAACAAATCCATTTCATGACGAAGAGCAACATTGAGTGAACGAAAACCTCCGCCAATCGGCGTGGTTAAAGGCCCTTTAATCGCTATTTTAAATTGCCGAACCGCATGAATCGTCTCTTGCGGAAACCAATCCCCATCATATAGCTGCGCAGCTTTTTCACCGTTAAAGACTTCCATCCAGTGAATTTTTCGCACTCCTTGATAACATAACTGCACAGCATGGTTCACAATGTCGCGCATACACGGAGAGATATCCTGCCCTACTCCATCACCATCAATATAAGCAATGATCGGCTGCGCCGGAATATGCCACACGCCTTTATTATCAATGCTAATTTGTTCACCCTGAGGTGGGATTTCAATGTGTTGATAACCCATAACCTGCCATATTTTTATTATAAAATATCATATAAACATTAAACCATGGTTGGCAGTGAGTGTCGTGGTTTTAGCATCTATACTTATTATTCAACAATAAAATAGTGAACGGATTTTATGCTTTACTCGGTCTTCTGTGAGCAATTAAAAACCATTAAGTACCAGATATGAAACTGTTTAATCGAATTTTATTCGTTACTTGTTTAGCGAGTACATCTGTTTTCGCAGCCCAGCTTGACCCTCAAGGATTAACCGAGCTGTCAAAAAGCAAGCAGCAAATAATACTGCAATGGCTGAATTTTAGTCTTGAGCAAACTCAGGCAACTTTAGGCCCACTGCCATACTCTAATTTACCCATTTATTTACACCCTCGGTATATTGCATTTGAACCCGTGCCTTGGGGAAGTGTGCGCCGTGGTGATCCAGGTGGCATAGAGTTACATTTTGATCGCTTTGCCAGTTTTACACAATTACGCGATGACTGGACCCTCTACCATGAAATGGCACACCTTTACTTACCGTTACTACCCTATTCGGGCTTCTGGTTAAGTGAAGGATTTGCAACCTATATGCAAAATATAATAATGCGTGATAGTAAAGTGATCACTAGAGAGCAATTTATACAACGACTATCTGCAGGGCTTGAACGCGGACGTCAGCAAACGCGAACAAAGCAACAGCCATTAAGTGAACTTGCCGACGATATGTGGCAACAAGGTGCACAACAAAGAGTTTATTGGAGTGGTAGCGCATTTTTTATTGAAGCAGAGCTGGCTTTACAGCAACAAGGACAAAGCTTGACACAATTAATAAAACGCTATCGCGAGTGTTGTTATAGCTCAAAAACAACAGCAAAAAAACTGATCACAACATTTGATCAGCTTTCACGCAGCGCCATTTTTTCAACCTTATATGCCCGTTATACACAGCGTACTGATTTTCCGGACATTACCCGTGAGCAGCTTATTTTACTGAGGTGAGTGACATAAAATATCATCAATTTCATCAAACACTTGATAAACTAAATGGCTATCTAACATCACGCTATCGGCTTTAAGGGCTTTGTCTAACTTGATTGCATGTTGGTACAATGTTTCGCACTCAAACATTCCAGCAGTTCCTTTTAGCATATGAACACTTTGTGCAAACCCTGTCATATCGCCATCTGTATATTGCTTGGTTATTGTTTCTCGCTGCTTTTTAAGCCCTTCTATGTACACCTGTTTAAGCACCTCAAATTCATGCTCTGGCAATTTTACATCTTCAAGCATTTCGATATCTAAATAACTAGCAATTTTATGACTAAATTCACTGCGGTCAATTGGTTTGCCTATATGATCAATAAACCCTTGTTTTAGATAGCGATCAACTTCATGCTTCATAGTATTTGCTGTAAGGGCAACAATGGGTGTCGTTAATCCTGTTGCCTGCATAATATGAATCGCTTGTTCACCATCCATTACTGGCATTTGAATATCTAATAAAATCAAATCAAATTGATGATCTAGGGTCGCTTGCACTGCATCTTTGCCATTTTCTACCGCAGTAACCGTTAACCCCATTCGCTCTAAAATACGTTTGATCAGTTCACGGTTTTCAGGATGATCTTCCGCTACCAGCACTTCACCCACGAGATTTCGCTGATCTTGACTTGGCAGCTCTTTTTCTTTGCTTATAGAGATCTCATCAAAACTATTGATCCAACGCACTCGTTCAGGCATATATAGCGCGATATTGAGGCTAAACTCACTGCCACTGCCAACATGGGAATGAGCGGTGATATTACCATCTAACTTTTCGGCTAAACTTTTTGAAATATTTAAACCGAGTCCTGTACCGCCATATTTACGTGAGATCGATGAGTCAGCCTGATAAAACGGCGTGAACAAGTCTTGTTGCTCAGCCTCTGTCATCCCAATGCCGGTGTCTTTAACTTTAATGATAAGCTGCTCTTTAGTGCAACTCACCACTAATTGAATATGCCCTACCGTGGTAAATTTTAATGCATTAGCTGTTAAGTTTAACAATATTTGTCGTAATCGGGTTGGATCAGAAATAATCCAATCAGGCAGTGGGAATTGGTAATCAACTTTAAATTTAAGACCTTTATCACGAATTTGTTTGCCTAATAGCGATTCTATATGCGCAATGGTTGCAAATAAGTCAGTCTCGACTAAATCAATTTCAAGGCGATTGGCCTCTATTTTTGACATATCAAGTATGTCGTTTATGAGTCCTAAAACATGGCGGCTGTTTTGTAAAATAACCCGAATACCATGATTTCGTTCGTGAGGCTTAATATCGCCTAAAATAATACCATCTGCGTAGCCTATAATAGAGGTCATTGGCGTACGTATTTCATGACTCATATTTGCTAAAAAACGGCTCTTAGCTTCACTGGCATCAGTGAGTTCTGACGCCAATTGTTGTAACTCCTGCGTACGCAATTGCACTTTTTGCTCGAGGTTTTTAGTAAGCTCAACATTCTCATCATGTAAAATACTAAATTTATTTGCCACTGCAAACGCGAGTAACATCGCATCTAAGGCGGTGCCAATCAAACCTAATAGGTACAAATCGATTGCAATCGGCGTCAGTACACCTAAATTAGTTAAATTTCCCACCATATTAGGAATTGCCATCGCTAGGTAAGCAAAGACAAAGTATCGCGCGGGTTTAAAACCACTCATCCAACTGCGAACCCCTATGTACATGCCTAAGCATAAGGTGCACCCCGTTACTATTGTTGCCCAAATAAACCCAAAACCTGGCCACATAGCAGCGAAAGGCAAACCTGCGGTTGCCACCACAGCTAATATAATTGATGCTTTGGCTAATTGTGGAAAACTGTCTTTTAGCTTAAGCAAATTATTGAAAAATAATATGTTAGTTAATGGTATTAAAACAAACCCTAGCCAATGAAAATGGGCATTATAAAAACCAAATAGTTGATCTGGAATATGGAAAAACTGGCTCCAGGCAAATACCCAGCATGCTGTAAATAAGGCGTAATAAAGGTGGGTTACATCCCGTGCGCCAAAATATATTAATAAGTTATACAAACCCAGCGCAATGCCTACTCCAAAGCACAACATCATCACCATATTTTCGATGGTGACCTGGGTAAAGAAGTCTGCATAGGGTTTTAATACCAGTTTAGGAGGAGTGTAAAAGTAGTCACTTTCATACTTGGTGATCAAAAAGTAACGCTTGCCTGGTGTAAGGGCTATTTTATTGCCGTAATGAAAAGCAAATTCGTTTTTTTCAATCCCCCCTGTTACGTAACGCGCGGCCTCAGATGTGGGATCGGCCATATCATATACACGTGTTTCAATACGCGATACTAAGGTGTTGTAAGGGAACAACACTAATTCAGCTAGCTGAGTCTGATTTTCAAGTTCGACAACTAACCAATAACTTCCGCCATAATATGTGGTACTTGTTTGTGGTTTTTTATTGTCAAGCCACGTCGCAACCTGAGTGCTGTTATCAGGAAACCCTTCATAACTTGCCGCTAATAAGGTACCAACTTGAAACAAATTTATATCTTGTTGTTGCTCTGTATAAACAAACACATCCGCTGACTGTGTTGCTCGCACTTCGCAGACATATATTGTTAGCAAGCCTAAAAAGACTACATAGCAAAAACCTTGTATTGCTTTTAACAGCATACAATACGCCTCAGTTTAATGACAAAAAGATTAGAACTGATAACTGATATCCAAACCATAGCGGCGACCTTCCCCTTTAAAATCTTCCAACATGCCAAGGAAAGAGCTCAAATCAAACTTCAAATTACTGTACTCACTGGCAAATAAATTTTTCCCCCACAGTACAAAACCTAGGTTATCTAATTGATAACGAATATTACCATTGACTAAACTGTAACCATCTTGCATAGCATACGGATTTTGGTTTTGATCAAAATAATAGTCTGATTGATAATCCACTAGTAATTGTGTTGTTAAGGGATTACCAGCAAGCTCTAAACGATATTCTACGCCTGCACTCACATTCCACTTTGATGTAAATGGCAGCCGATTATGAGTCAAACTGTTACCCAAAGGATCAACAAATTCTTCAAATTCCGCATGGGGAATGTAACCCATCGCAAAACGCATTGAAAGTGCTTTAGTCGCTTGATAATCGAGTTCAGCTTCAAGGCCATAGATCACTGAATCACCAACGTTTTCTAATAATTGCACGGGTGGCTTTTGTGGTGAGTCTGATGGTTGGTTCATAAACACTTGCTGATCATTGTAATCATAATAAAAAGCAGCCCAATTAAACCGCACACCTTGCTCAGGCCACCATGATTTAGTACCAATTTCATGCGCATTGAGACGCTCTTTGCCATAGTCAGCTAATTCGGCTTGCTCTGGGGAAGATAAAAACCCGCCATTATAACCCCCACTTTTAATCCCATTTGCAAAACGGTAATAGCCATGGGTTGTATCGTTAATAAGGTAGTTCACAGCAAACTGGCCAGAAAAACCATTATCGGATTGCTCGCCTTGCACATGATAAAATGGCACTAAAACCCCTGCTAAATCACTCGGATCAACTACCATATTTAATTGTGCCACTGAGTCATAATCAAGTGACTCATAGGAATAACGTAGTCCAACACTTAGCAACCAATCTGAATTAAGTTGATAGTCTAACTGGCTGAAAGCGGCAATATTTTGCGTGTCAATTTGGTTATCATAGAAGAAGGTTGCGGTTAAGTCGGTGGCTAATATACCGCGATAATCTCTTAAAATATCGTTAATATTATCTTGTTTGATTGATTCATCTGCGTAATATAAACCACTGGTTAAAGTATGTTTGTTCCATTGCGTTTGCAAGCGTAACTCTTGGCTAAATAAGTGAGTATCTAAACCTAGATTTCCTTCGCATAATCGCGCTGGTGAGCCATCACAATTAAATGCATGATCGCGCTCTAATTGGTTATAACTACTAATCGAAATAATTTCGTTAAACTCATTTAATTGCCAATTAATATGTGCACTAAACCCTTTACCATCCGTTTTATGCGGAGAATCGTTATTAACTTTAACCGTGTAAAAGTCATCACTGGCATCATTGAAGCCAAAGTTATCATAGCAATTTGTCGAACCAGCTTCGCTAGGACTACATAACTGACCTGTTAATGGATCCGCCACTACACCGATATTACCGACAGGCTGCACAATACCCTGCCAATCTTCGAGGTGCGCTTGTAACAATACCTGTACAGTATCAAACTCACTTAATAGTGATAGCCGTGCATTGGTTTGTTGCATTCCAGCGGTAGGTGATTGTGCAAAAGTATTGGTGGTTGAATAGTCATAGTCTTGATGATTTAAAGCAACACGAAACGCGCTGTTATCACTTAATTGATTGTTATACATAGCATCAATACTAAACGCGTTATTATTTGCTATACCCGCTGTTAAATACCCCGACTCGTTAAATTCAGGGCGTTTAGTGCGAATTAAAATTGCTCCGCCAGTTGAATTGCGGCCAAATAAAGTCCCCTGCGGACCACGCAAAATATCCACTTGCTCAATATCAAAGAAGTTAACGATCTGATTACTTGCAGATCCTACGGCAATGTCGTCTACATAAATAGCCACAGGCGAGGTGTTCGCCGTATTGTAGTCAACTAAACCAACCCCCCGGATATTTACCGCCGGTGGCGTACCTTCAGCCGCATTTTGGCTGATTTTTAAATTAGGCGCGAATACCGATAACTCTGTTGAATCTTTATAATGTTGATTTTTAAGGCTATCACCTTTGACCTGACTAATGGCAATACTAACATCTTCAATTGCCTGCGCGCGTTTTTGGGCGAACACCTCAATGACTTCGAGGCTTTGGCTAGAGCCACTCGAATCGTCATTTTTTGCCTGTGCAGCCACAGCAAAAACGAGGCTCGACGAGCACAGCAGCAATATATGATTTGAAAAAGGATAACGTTGGCTTTTCATTAGATGGTGAACCTTAATACCGACAATGTAAAGATATTGTAATTATTTACGATTATAGACTAATTTATTGATTAAAGTCGCCAAGTTATCCATTAATTAGCTAGTTTTACTGCGCTTCAAAGGCATTTTCACCACTGATCTGCTGCGGATACCCACACAGTGCTCGTGCTGTTTGCATTCCAGCCATAACCGCAGCTTCAACACAACCTGCATTAACACCTGTTTTGATCCAATCGCCGGTAATAAATAAATTACTAAATTGCGTGCCATCAGTTGCTAAACGATATTGACTGGAACCTGAAACCGACAGCACATAACGCTCACTTGGATCAACATTCACTCGCCAGTACTGTTGATCTAAGCGCGCTGATTCTGGCACGTCATGCTGTGTATATAAAATGGACCAATCAAAGTCATTATCGTTATAAGCTAACGGCCATAATGGCTGCATATTAGTTGTTAATAGTTGTGTTAAGTTAGTTTTTACTTGTGCTTTTGCCCGTGCAGGGAAACCATGATCACTCTGTGGTGGATACTCTTGACAAGGAAATGCACTACAAAAATAGGCAATATTCTGCGGACTATTGCTTGCAGGCCACTGCTCTTTATCAATTAAGTTTTGCATTGCAGCCCAAGTATCAAACGGTTCGCTAAAACCACTCAAAATAGGCCCTTCTTCACTTGGCGGCATATACTGCCAACCTAACTGTTGATCTGTTTTATTTAACCAAATCTGACTGGCTTGTGTAGCTACCGAAAGAACATTTTTAGCCTGAGCAGCAAAGTTGTCGTCTATTGCTAATAATTGTGGGCAAACATGCTCTAATGAAGCAACTGAGACCCCAAGGATCAGCCGGTCAAAATCATCTTTAAACTGCAGTGTTTTAGTTGGTAGTTGTGCGCCAAAATGTGCTTGGTAACAGCTGGGCCAATCACTCCAAAATGATTCTAAATTAATATTATTCTGCTTTAGTAACAGGGCCTGCTCGTGGTTTATCTGCTGATAAAGAGGCTCACTTGGCCAGCAAGCTAAGTTTTTCACATCAATTAATGGCTGATACTCTGATGAGTTATTTAAACTCACTTGCTGTTGTAATAACACAGAAGCAACACAGTTTTGGCCACTTTCATCAATCCCAGGTGTAAGTTGCTGTAGTTGATGGAAGAATTCAAAGTTAACGCCTCTTTGTTTTAATAGTTCATACAATGGCGCAAAAATAACATCGCCCATTCCCGCCTGCATTTTCCACATTACCCCACCGCGATAACACAATGCGATTCTAAGCATGGCAAGTGCAGCAACTCCAGCTTCTACATTTGGTTTTTTAAAATCACCTTGTGGGTAGGCAAACACTAAATCATAAAAACCACGCACGGGCGCAGAATCGACACTGTATTGTTTATTCGCACCATTTTTTAATAACCATTGACGAAAATCATACTTGTTAATGACCCCAAAACCATCGCGATAAACTTTATCTTTAATCAATCCAACCAGCATCGCTATCGCTAAATCGGCACAAATATAAATACGCCTCAACTCTGCATTGTCATCCAGTAACTCGGTTAACTCTTGGTTAATCCAGCGTTTTAGTTTTCTGACAATATACCAAATCACTAAACTATCTTTCTTCTCAGAAATTTGTGGCTGCAGTGTGTTGTTACTTTGCACAAAGCTATTTAATTTATCAACAAGTAAGCTAGGTGTTGAAGTGATTTCTTGATTGAGATTTTGTATATCGTTGGTAAAGGTTTGCCATGCATCACTGCCATCAGAAACCAAGGTCTGAATTTGTTGATGAAAATGGCGTAGTAGGTATCTATCTCGTGGTTTTTTTGTCGTTAATTGTGTGCTCTTAGCTTGGACTCTGGCGGCCAGTTCAAATTGTGGTATCCATTTTTTTAGCCATGCAAGGGTCATTTTTACAAAGTCCCACACGGTAATATCTAAACTCCCATTCGCTGGATTGCCAGGTAAAACAGGAAACTCTATAGGCCACGTTTGCCACTGTTCATCAATGTGCTCCTCAAGGGCAATAAAACTATGCGGTTTAAGTGCTTGTTGCCAGGTACTCAGTGCACTCGTTGGCGGACGCTGTAGCTTGTCGTATACAGTTTCAATGGTTTTAAAACTATTAACATAGGCACCAAACCAGACATGTAAACCATGCTCTTCTATGCGCTGCCCCATAACAGCATTACGGCCACTGGCTCCTTTTCCTCCTAAACGCCAACCTTGTTGGTACACTGTAATATGTCTTTTTTGCTGCCAATTAGGTTGTTCAGTCAGGTATAAAGCAGCCGTCATTGCGGCAACACCACCCCCTATAATAACTATTTTTTCTTGCTCCATAATGGATCCTTACTTAGGGAGTATTTGTGTAGCTTGAAGTTGGTCAAAATCCATCTTGATATAAAACGGCAAATACACAGCTTGCGCTCCTAGCTGTAAACCAAACATTTGCGCTAAAGGAAAACTATCTAGTTGCTGTAAATGTAGCTGATAAGCACCACTGAGTAGCTTAAATTGATGGATTTTCTTTATTTCTGAAGGAGAGTGCATAACCGCTTGAAAAACAGCCTTATCGCCTTGCCCGTCAGGTAATTGCTTAAATAGTATTTGATCCATCTGTGGATTCACAAAACCCTGTAACAGCTGCTTTAATAGCGAAAAATCAATACCAATATGATCCCCATCAAACAAATTGGCGACATGCTCGCCAAAGTCCTCTAATACAGATAATAAGCCATCGCTTTGCGTCTTGACGTTTTTGGTGACTGAAAATAAATGCTGTGATTGTAATTTTGACGTTGGCGAAAAATGCTTAAAACAATCCAATGAAACTGAAAAGTCGGTTATATCACTTACCGAACTGGGCATCTGGTAATCACATAAATATTTATTGTAACCCCATGTTTCTCTGCCGTTTATTAATGCATAAACATTATTTACGCAAATAAACGCCGGATACCAATAAAGATGAGTAATATCTTCATCATTGCCTTGCTTTTCTACCTTTGCAACTGGTAACCAAATAATAATATCAGTCTCTTGCATCCAACCGTGCTCACTAAAAGGCGGCGTTAATGAGGCAATTTTTTCTATGTCGGTAAAAGTTAATAATGCATATTCGCCTATGCCTTTAAAATATAACTCATCCGTTGCAACAATATTAAGCGTTGTATCGATATACTGTTGAACTTTATCCTGATCTATTTTTGCAAAAAAACCATACATATTTGCATTAGTCATTCGACATGGTGGCTTTGCAACAGGGTTTGATAAAAAGTGACTATAAGGAGGTAGTTGTACGGTCATGATTTATAATTATTTTATTGGATAAAAAATAAGTATAGCCAAGATTTTTTACAAGGTAGTAATTTCAGTTAATTATTTTCAGTGAGCAAGTATTGGCTATATTGTTGATAACCAAAGCTATCGAAGCCTTTTGACAAGGGATTCATAAACCCATGACCGTAGTCTGCACGCTGGCATTGCACTTTGATTTGCTGCTCTAAACAAGCGAGCACAGGATGAATATCAAAGTGCACTTCTTGCTTCGCAAAAATAAACTCGCAGGCCACGCTGGCAGACAAATCTAAATAATGACGAACTTGATTTGGATAAAATGCCACTAATCTTTTTATCTGTGAATTTTTCACAGTTGCTTGGCTTCGCCACGCAGCGGCTCCACCAGCACTAAAACCGATTACCGTAGTTGGTTTAGTTACTCTACTAAGAATGGTATTAAGCTTGTTGAAATAGTTATCGTGACCACACTCAGTGATAAATAAATCATACTGTAATTGCTCATCAATCACTGGCTGCAATTGCCCATCGTACGGATCGACAATTATGCTTTTAGCGTTAAATTGCCGTGCAAAGTGACTCAAATGAGCGGTTTTACCAAAAATATCACTAACGATAATGTATTCCATAGCCAAATCTTATTATTTACAGTTAAATTACCGCACAACAGTTAAAATACCGCTAAACGCCTTTTTCAGATTAGCTAATTAAAATACAGCAGTTAAAATACAATGGCTAGAATAAAGTTAAAATAATGCTTGCGTAAATAAAATTACTGGGGTAAATTGTCCTCTTGGTCCTAAAAAAGCCTCGCGGTTAACCTCTTTACCCTGATCCAGTAATCCCCGCAAAACGTATATTATAGAGCTAAGTTATTGTACGGCGAGAACCCCAATTCAGACTACGGCATATTTTTAAATAGTCGCATAAATGTCATAAAGATCGTCAACACTGTAATGAAGCTAAACACAACACGGTCTATCTAATTGTGCTTTGAAAGCTAATAAAGAAATTAGCGCACATTAAAGATAACAAGAAAAAAGTGAGTTTTATTATGTCTTATAGTTACAACGGATCTATGATCCAAATCGCACATCCAGTGCAATCAATTTCAGTAAATAAACAACGTGTTATTTTTTCTGATACACAAGGTTTAAAAAATACCTTATTTACAAAAGCAAGTGACGCACGTCAATTTGTTAAATGGTTAAAAGCCAATTAATCGATACTGATTTGCTTCCTCGCAATTTAAATGACGCCAGCTAATGCTGGCGTTTTGCTTTTTTTAAGCTAACTATTTAACAGCTGCTACACTTAGTATATTAATAATTTATCTGTGGTTGAATTAATGCATTATGCCTTTCGTTATGCTTTTTTATCATTGTTAATTAGCACTCCTTTGCATGCTAAAACAATTGATTGGATAGTCACTGACTTTGCCCCTTATTATATTTTTAACGATCAATACGCAGGAACAGGCCGCGATGAAGGTGTTATCGCCTTATTAGAACAACAGCTTCCTAGCTATACATTCAACCGTACTATTTTTCCATCAAGTCGCACAATACAGGAGCTGTCTAACCCAAATCATACTTACTGCATGCTCTCGCTATACCAAAGCCCGCACCGCAAACAACACATCAGCTTTAGTGAACAGACTTCGACGGTTGGCTTATCGCCTTCTATTGCTATTCACCAAGAGCTTGTGCAACATCTCAAGCTTGAAACAAGTACACCTGCATCATTGAAAACCCTACTCAATCAATACCAACTTGCACTGGGGATTTCTATGAGCCGATCATACGGTAATGCTATTGATGCAGTAATTAATAATAGTGCCGACGCATCGATAATTATTCGACCTGGTCGCGATACCCTTGCCAGTTTGACTTACATGTTAAAGAAAAAGCGCATTGATATTTTATTGGGCTACCCAAGCGAGCATTACTATTTAGCAAAATCGATGGGGTTTGAAGATCAGTTAATGCAATTGCCTCTGACTGAAGCTCCCGATCTGAGTTATGGCTATATTGGCTGTACTAATACCGAGCAAGGTATCGCGCAAGTTGAAGTGCTTAATGCAGCACTGAAAGAAATAAAACAACAACCAGCCTACCACGAAGTGTTATTACGTTGGTTACCAGATAATTTAAAACCGTTACTAGAGCAACGTTACAAGCAAACAAAAACGCCCCAACTGAGTGAGGCGTTTATCAATATTAGCATATTTATTTAACCTGAATTCAGGTTAGGTTTTACTTACGCACACCTTCAATATACAAACCAATATCAACATGTGTAGATGCAGGACCTAGGTTGTAATCAATACCAAAATCAGCAAGCTTTAAACTGGTTTCACCTTCAAAGCCAACTCGGTAACCACCCCATGGATCTTTACCTTCACCAATTTTATCGATTTCAAAGGTAATCGTTTTTGTTACACCATGAAGGGTAAACTCACCTGTTACATCAGCTTCATCACCCTCTTCATCAAACTTAATTGACGTACTTTTGAAGGTCGCTGTTGGAAACTTATCAACATTTAAAAACTCTTTACCACGTAAATGCTTATCACGTTCAGCATGGTTCGAATCGATACTTTTAGTATCAATATTAACCATGATCTGTGATGCGTCTGGGTTAGCTGCATCGTAGCTAAAGCCGCCGTCAAAAGTATTAAAACGACCGTGTAACCAGCTATAACCTAAATGCTTAATTTTAAAGTTTACAAATGCATGGGCACCTTGAGTGTCAATAACATAATCTGCAGCGTGTGCAGTATTAGCACCAAACAATGTTGCTGCTACTGCAGCTGAAAGTAATATTTTTTTCATTTATTAATCATCCTTTTGTGGTTTTATCATTCTAACTAAGGTTTTATCTTTATCGATAAAGTGATGTTTTAACGCCCCAAGAGCATGTAAAACCACTAATCCTATGAGGCTACACGCCACATAGTAGTGAACTTTACCTGCAATATCTGCTTGATTAGCTACTGAAAAATCAATTGCGGGAATACTAAATAAGGTAAACACCTCAATTGCACGACCATCCGCAGTAGAAATCAAATACCCTGAAATCACAATGACGCTAAGCAGTAGATATAAAAATATATGTACTGTATGCGCTACATTATTTAACGCTTTACTGCTGCCCGCTACTGGCTCAGGCTGCGTGCCCAATGCACGCCAAGCAAATCTAAAAATTAATAAAGCAACTAAGGTGATCCCTACGCTTTTATGTAAATCCAAAGAACCTTTATACCAACTATCGTAATAAGTAAGTTCAACCATGTACAAGCCAAGGCCAAATAAGCCAATCACCATTACCGCCATTAACCAATGTAATAAAATGGCAACCACACCGTACGAAGATTTTGTATTTTTAAGCATGTGTTATTAATTCCATTATCGAATGACATCAGAATAGCGCGTACCTAGATAGAAGAAAATAGCTAATAACAAACAAGTTATGTGCGTATATGCACAAGTAAGATTAAATTTAGCAAGTTAGCAAGTTAGCAAGTTAGCAAGTTAGCAAGTTAGCAAGTTAATCAATGATAAACATCATCACCCTAATAATTGTTTAATTATTTTCAACCAAACCGATATAAATTTGTGTTGTAGGATCGACTTGCAAGCAAGTGATAAGGTTTTCTTTGATGAGCTCTAGCATAGCAATAAAGCTAACCACTACACCACTGCGGCCTTCGTCAAGAGTGAATAAGTCAGTGAAAGGAAGTTGCGTGCCGACTGTCGATAACTTTTGCAAAATTAAACTCATTCTTTCGCGAGTTGATAAAGCTTCAGCGGTTATTTGATGATGCTCAAAAGTTTTAGCTCGCGCCATCACATCACTGAGCGCAAATAGTAAATCTTTTAAATCAACATCCGGTAACAATTGAGCATGCTCGCTCTGCTCAGGCACTAATGCGTGGGCAATAAAAATATCACGGCCAACACGTGGAATATCATCAAGGTTCTGCGCAGCTAGCTTAAATTGTTCATACTCTTGTAAACGACGAACTAATTCAGCCCGTGGATCTTCTTCTTCCTCAAGCTCTTCATGTTTTGGCAGTAATAGTCGTGATTTTATTTGTGCAAGTAATGCCGCCATCACCAAATATTCACCTGCAAGCTCCAATTGAAACTCGGTCATCATTTCAACATAACGGACGTATTGTTCAGTAATGCTAAAAATCGACAATTCCAGAATATCTAACTTATGTTTTTTTATTAAATATAGTAATAAATCAAGTGGCCCTTCAAAGGTTTCTAAAATTACTTCTAGAGCGTCTGGCGGAATATACAAATCTTCCGGGGTATTCATTACTTCTTTGCCATGCAAAAAAGCCAGCGGCAACTTTTGTTGCGCCGGCTCTCGTATTTGAGCTACATCATCAGTATGTAGTTCGTTCATGGTTTATCGGCGTAGTTATTCAAATGGAGCTGTATCGCCACAGCCTACACGCAGCACCTCAACAGTATCTTCTGACAGGTCGATCACTGTGGTTGCTTGCTCAGCTAAATAGCCGCCATGAATAATTAAATCAACTTGATTACCTATGCGATCACGTATCTCGTCCGGATCAGACTCAGTAAACTGCTCACCGGGTAAAATTAATGAACACGACATCAATGGCTCACCTAACTCGGCTAACAATGCGCAGGTAATTGGATGTTCTATTACACGAATACCAATGGTTTTTTTCTTGTCGTTTAACAAACGTTTTGGTACTTCTTTAGTGCCTTTAAAGATAAACGTATAAGGCCCGGGTGTATTGTTTTTAATTAATCTAAACAGTTGGTTATCTACTCGTGCATAAGTAGAAAGCTCAGATAGATCACGACATACTAAGGTAAAGTTATGGTGTTTTTCAATACCACGGATGCGCTCAATACGCTCTTTTGCTTGTTTGTTACCTAAATTACAGCCTATTGCATAGCCTGAATCGGTTGGGTATACCACCACACCACCTTGTTTGATAATGTCGACCGCTTGATTAATTAAGCGTGGTTGTGGATTATCTGGATGAATATGAAAAAAATCACTCATTTAGTTCTCCTGTTTGCCCTTCCCAAGTTTGCCAAACGCCTTGGCAATCTTTTGGCAAATATAAGTTTTTTCCTAATTCTAGCCAACTAGTAGGAAAATGAAAATCAGATCCTTGCGAACACAGTAAATCGTATTCACGGCTCAATTCGCCTAAAAACTGTCGCTCAGTTGGTGCTTGTTGTGGTTGTGCAACTTCCATTGCATCGCCACCGGCATCTTTAAACTGACTCAATAATTTGCGCAGCCATTTATTTGACATTTGATAACGCCCAGGGTGGGCAATCACAGCAACGCCACCTGCGGCATGAATGGCGGCAATGGCGGTTTGCATATCACACCAATCGCTTGGTACGTAACCCGTTTTAGCGCGGCCAAGGTATTTTTTAAACACCCCAGGAATTGTGGTTGCAACGCCACGAGCAATAAGTGCTCTTGCATAATGTGCACGGGTAATTTGTGCATCTGCGGCAAGCTCTTGCGCTTGTTGATAAATGCCATCAAAGCCATTTTTCTCTAAACGGCGACCAATCTCGACAGCTCTATCAGCACGTTTTTGCTGTTGGATAGTCAATAAGCTGGTCAGTGTTGACTCGTTGATATCTACGTTTAATGCCACGATGTGGATCTCAAAACTTTCCCACTTAGTGGAAATTTCAACCCCTGATATCAAGGTTAATGGTAGAGATTCGCTTTCTATATATGCTTGTGCAGGTTTAACCGCAGCAGTGGTGTCGTGATCAGTGATCGCAAACACATCTATCTTTTTTTCAACTGCACGCAATAATAATTGCTCAACAGTTAATTGCCCGTCAGAATGTGTGGTATGACTGTGTAAATCGTATTTTATCAAAAGAGAAGACTGCTCTTATTAAATGTGCGAAAGTTGTTATTAAGTATAACAAAATTTTTTAATAAATTGTTTTAAATAAATACTTGACACTAACGCCGTTGATACGGTTTACTGTAGTCACTTGAGACACAAATAGAACTACAACAATGATCAATTCAATCCAAAACACTATCTGGTGGTGGCACTCGTAAATTATCGGGTGACGAATTGTCGTGTCTAACACATTCTAAACCCGCTTATTGCGGGTTTTTTTATATTTAAATTTTAGGGTAACAAACATGAATAACGTAGCAACTCTTACACATCATTGGTGGTGGCGCCTGGTATAGCGGGACGGTAATGGTCTATCTGAAACATAGGTATCGTTATTCAAACCCCGCATAGCTTAGCTTGCGGGGTTTTATTTTTTTGAGGGAATGAGGTTTGATTTTTAGTCATATAACAACAACGCCAGGTGAAGTTACTAGCATCACCGAAGTGCGAGAATATATACATAGCCCATTGGCACTATATGGATTGCTTGATAAAGATAATTCATTACTGTTAGAGTCAGCAGAAATTGATTCTAAAGACAGTGTCAAAAGTTTAATTTTGGTAGATTGTGCACTAAAAATAATCTGCACAGGTAAAACAGTCACAGTAACGGCGCAATCTAATAATGGTCAGCAATTACTGCCTTATTTACAAACTAAATTAGAAAACTGCCATACTCAATTAAACAAGCAAACTCTCAGCATCGAATATCAAGGTATCGATCATAATATTGATGAAGCCTCAAAGCTGATTGCCGATAATGCTTTTAGTGCCTTGCGCTGTTGTATAAATAGTATCAGCAGCACCACAAACAATCCATTTTCGTTATTTTTAGGCGGTGTGTTTGCTTACGACATGGTAGCCAACTTTGAACAACTGAGTGATGTACCAGATGGAGAAAATAGCTGTCCTGATTACGTATTTTATTTAGCTGAAACCTTAGTGGTAATTGATCACCAAGCTAAAACCACTGAGCTGATTGGTAACGTTTTTAATGGCCCTGATGTGCATGCAAACTGTTTTGAAGTGGGTAAAAAGCTCGAACGTTTAAATACCTTATGCGACCAAGCCGATAGCTATAGTGCGCAGCAAAGTGCTGGCATCAGTGACGTCAGTGTTGATATTAGTGACGAGCTCTATTGCCAACAGGTCAATAGTTTGAAAAAACACATTGTCGATGGCGATATTTTTCAAGTTGTGCCATCGCGTACCTTCTCGTTAGCTTGCGCCAACCCACTACATGCCTACAGCCAACTAAAAAAACAAAATCCAAGCCCGTACATGTTTTATATGCGCGACAGTGAATTTGCGTTATTTGGTGCCTCTCCTGAGTCAGCTTTAAAGTTTTGCGCTACATCACAACAAGTTGAAGTATATCCAATTGCAGGAACTCGCCCGCGAGGAAAGTTTGCTAATGGCCAAATTAATCCAGATTTAGACAGTCGTATTGAACTGGAACTGCGCAACGACCAAAAAGAGCGTGCTGAGCATTTAATGTTGGTTGATTTAGCACGAAATGACGTAGCTCGTATCAGTGTCCCGGGAACTCGCCACGCAAAAGAGCTATTAAAGGTCGACCGTTATTCGCAAGTAATGCATTTAGTGTCACGCGTTGTTGGCACATTAAAACCTCAGCTGGATGCCCTACACGCTTACCAAGCCTGTATGAACATGGGCACTTTAGTTGGTGCGCCTAAAGTCAGCGCGGCAGAGTTGGTAAGGCAAACTGAAGGTAAGCGCCGTGGTAGTTACGGTGGTGCGGTAGGTTATTTAACCGGTGACGGCGCCATGGACAGTTGCATTGTTATTCGCTCGGCTTTTGTTAAAAATAATACCGCGTATGTACAAGCCGGTGCCGGAGTTGTGTTTGACTCAGACCCTCAATCTGAAGCTAATGAGACTCGTGCTAAAGCACAAGCGGTTATTACAGCCATTCAATCGACGTACCAAGGACACTAAAATGAGTGAAAACATCAACAACTTAACGGACTTAAAAATCTACTTTTTAGATAATTTTGATTCATTTAGTTATAACTTAGTCGATGAACTTTCTATGTTAGGCAGCGATTTAGTGGTATATCGTAACAACATAGACGCGCAGGTGATTTATGACAAAATGTGTGCGGAAACTAAACCAGTGATTTTAGTACTGTCGCCGGGCCCAGGCACCCCCACTGCGGCGGGCTGTTTAATGGCATTGATTGAACTATGCAAAGGCCGTTTTCCAATGTTGGGGATTTGCCTTGGTCAACAAGCACTAACACAAAGTTATGGCGGTATTATTGGCCATGCTGGAGAAACCGTACATGGTAAATCATCAATCATTGAGCTTGGTGAGCACCCAGTATTTGCAGGTATGGGTGAACGTATGCCTGTTGCACGTTATCATTCACTGATGGCCACGAAAGTACCCGACAGTGTTGCAGTGATAGCCCACTATGAGTCAATACCGATGGCAATTTATCATCGTGACGATAAAGCCCTTGGCTATCAATTTCATCCTGAGTCTATTTTGACGCCCAATGGCGCCGCGCTACTTCAACAAAGTATGCAATTTTTAGCCAGTGCACAGCAGTAGAGGATAGTATGTCAGTAAACCAACAATCAGCCAGTGAGGCGAGCATTGGCTCAATGATTGATGTGTTATTAACGCAAACATCATTAAGCTTTAGTCAAAGCCAACAGTTATTTGATGCCATTATGCAAGGCAAAGTAAATGACATCGAACTGGCAGCCATCTTAGTGGCACTGAAAATAAAAGGTGAAGTAAGCGACGAAATCGCAGGAGCTGCCGCATCAATGCGTGCTAATGCGATACCTTTTATTACTCACTTAACAAACCTTGTCGATAGTTGTGGCACTGGCGGCGATGGCTCAAACACTATTAATATTAGCACCACCGCCGCCATCGTTGCTGCAGCTTGCGGTATAAATATGGTCAAACACGGTAATCGCAGTGTTTCGAGCAACTCCGGCTCCGCTGATTTACTCAAAGCATTGGGCATCAATATAGACATGAAACCAGCACACGCGGCGCAGTGTTTAGAGCAAACCGGCTTTACGTTTTTGTTTGCTCCGCATTATCACAGCGGCGTACGCCATGCTATGGGTGTGCGAACGACCTTAAAAACCCGTACTATTTTTAATATTTTAGGGCCATTGGCAAATCCAGCAGCACCGGATGTGCAATTATTGGGGGTATATGATGAAAGTTTATGCTTAGCGATGGCACACACCTTAAAAACGTTAGGTACACCGCGCGCAATGGTCGTTCATGGCTCGGGTACCGATGAAATAGCCTTGCACGGTGAAACGACCGTCGCAGAGCTTAACAACGGAAAAATCAGCCAGTACACACTTACCCCTGCTGATTTTGGTCTTGCAAACTATTCACTTGAACAACTTGCCGGTGAAGGGCCAGAATATAACGCCAAGGCTAGCATGGCTATTTTAGCTGGTAACGGCACCGACGCGCACAATGCGGCCATTATTGTTAACGTTGCTGCGTTGCTTTATTTAACCAATAAAGCCGACGATTTTAAAAGTGCCGCGATGCAAGTTAAAGAGATTTTACAAAGCGGCCGTGCATTGAATACCTTAAATGCCATTGTCATAAGCAGTAATAAAGAATACGCAAACTCCGAGGTTAGTAATGGCTAATGTATTAGACAAAATAGTTACAGATAAAAAAATAGAGCTCATCGAACGCAAATCCAAGCGCCCTCTTGAGAGCTTTAAGCATCAAGCAATACCCACAAATCGTGATTTTTATAAAGCCCTTTCAGCGCCTGGCACTCAGTTTATTTTGGAATGCAAAAAGGCCTCGCCATCAAAAGGCCTTATTCGAGAGCCGTTTGATTTAGCCGAGATCACCCGTGTTTATAAAAACTACGCTAGCTGCATCAGTGTGTTAACCGATGAAAAATATTTTCAGGGTAGTTTTGATTATCTCGAATTTGTGCGCAGTCAAGTAGAGCAACCATTGATCTGTAAAGATTTCTTTATTGATGAATACCAAATTTATTTGGCCCGTATTTATGGCGGCGATGCTATTTTATTAATGTTGTCAGTACTCGATGATACGCAATATCAATCGCTTGAAAAAGTTGCAAAAAGCCTAAACATGGCAATCCTCACCGAAGTGAGTAACGAAGCTGAAGTACATAGAGCTCTTGCACTCAATGCGCAAATTATTGGTATTAATAACCGTGATTTACGTGATTTGAGCACAAACTTAGCTACCACAGAGGCACTAAGAAAGCTTATTCCTGATAACAAAGTGGTTATTTCAGAATCAGGTATTTACACACACCAAGATGTAAAACGCTTGGCCCCGTTGTGTAATGGCTTTTTAATCGGTAGTTCACTGATGGCTGAGCGTGATTTAGAGCGCGCTTGTCGAAGCGTAATTTTAGGTGAAAACAAAGTTTGTGGCTTAACCCGTAGCCAAGATGCCATTGCCGCTTATGAAAGTGGTGCCGTTTATGGGGGGCTAATTTTTGCACCTAAATCCCCTCGATTTGTTGATTTAGATTGTGCAAAACAAGTTATGCAAAGTGCCCCGCTTGCCTATGTAGGCGTATTTGTAAACGCAACAATCGCAGACGTTGTCAATCATGCTCAGAGCTTAAAGCTTGCAGCAGTGCAATTACATGGCCAAGAAGACGCAGTCTATATAAACGAACTGCGTCCTTTGCTACCAAGTAATTGCCAGATTTGGAAGGCGCAAGCTGTGAAGGATAGCTTGCCAGCACCTGTCAATGGCGTTGATCGCCACTTATACGATACTCACAGCGATACACAAGCTGGCGGTACCGGTAAGACCTTTGATTGGGCAATACTCAAAGAGACTAAGCAGCCATTTATGCTTGCTGGTGGCTTAAACCCAGAAAATATTCAAGGTGCATTATATCAAGGTGCGCATGGACTCGACCTAAATTCAGGGGTTGAGCAAAGCGCCGGTAAAAAATGCCCAAACAAATTAAATGATGCATTTATTAGCATCCGTAAATATTGAGGTCAATATGAATAATCCAGCTTATTTCGGCGAATTTGGCGGCATGTTTGTCCCAGAATTGCTAGTACCAGCACTTAAACAACTCGAAAACGAATTTAATAAATCGCAAACAGATCCGGCTTTTCAAGCTGAACTGGAAAAGTTACTTAATGAATATGCTGGCCGTCCTACGCCGCTGACATTAACGCGTAACTTAATTAAAAACCCAAAAGTAAAATTATACTTAAAGCGTGAAGACTTACTGCACGGTGGCGCGCACAAAACGAATCAGGTGTTAGGCCAAGCACTATTAACTCAACGCATGGGTAAAAAACAAGTTATTGCTGAAACAGGCGCAGGCCAACACGGCGTTGCAACGGCGCTTGCGTGTGCATTACTTGGTTTAAAATGCCGTATTTATATGGGCGCTAAAGACGTGGCACGCCAACAACCAAACGTATTTAGAATGAAACTAATGGGCGCTGAAGTGATCCCGGTTACTGCAGGCTCTGGCACATTAAAAGATGCCGTAAACGAAGCGCTTCGTGATTGGTCAGCAAATTATAAAGAAGCGCATTACTTACTTGGTACTGCTGCAGGTCCTCACCCATTCCCTACCATCGTTCGTGAGTTCCAAAAAGTGATTGGTGAAGAAGCGAAACAACAAGTATTAAAAGCTGAAGGTCGCCTCCCTGATGCGGTGCTTGCTTGTGTAGGCGGTGGCTCTAACGCCATTGGTATGTTTACAGATTTTATTGACGAGCCAAGTGTAAAACTCATTGGCGTAGAGCCCGCTGGCAAAGGGCTTGATACCCACGAGCACGGTGCAACAATCTGTAAAGGAACCAAAGGTATTTTGCACGGTACTTATACCTATATAATGCAAAATGATGATGGCCAGATTGAGGAATCATATTCTGTCTCAGCGGGTCTTGATTACCCAGCTGTTGGCCCACAACATGCGTTTTTACATGAAACTGGCCGTGCGCAATATGTGGGTATTACAGATACCGAAGCATTAGAAGCATTCCAATTACTGGCTAAAAACGAAGGGATTATTCCTGCGCTCGAATCAAGTCATGCACTAGCTTACGCACTGAAGTATGCAGAGCAGCAAACTGAAGAGTCAATTTTAGTAGTGAATCTAAGTGGTCGCGGCGACAAAGACTTATCACACGTTATGGATGTACTTTCTAAAGGGGATCAGTTATGAGCCAGACAGCAATTCAAAAAACAGACCGCTACGGTAAAATGTTCGCCCGTTTAAGCGAGCTAAATCAAGGTGCATTTGTGCCGTTTGTTACAATTGGCGATCCAAATAAAGAACTGAGCGTTGAAATAATCAAAAGCTTAATTGATGGCGGCGCTGATGGCTTAGAGCTGGGTATTCCATTTTCAGACCCAATAGCAGATGGCCCAGTTATTCAAGCTGCCAATATTCGCGCTCTTAAAGTAAATATAAATACCCAAGATTGCTTTGATATCATCAAACAAGTACGCCAGTACAATGCTGATATCCCAATTGGTTTATTGTTGTATTCGAACTTAGTTTTTAAACGCGGTTTAGAGGCTTTTTACCAAGATGCCAAAGCAGTTGGCGTTGACTCAATTCTAGTTGCAGATGTGCCGCTTCATGAATCTAAAATGTTTCGCAAAGCGGCAATGAGTAATGGCATTGACCCCATTTTTATAGCCACGCCTAACGCACCTGATGACACTTTACGCGAATGTGCCTCTTATGGCCGTGGTTATACTTATTTGCTATCTCGTGCGGGTGTAACAGGCACAGAAACTAAAGCACAAATGCCTGCGACATCAATTGTCACTAAACTAAAAGAATACCACAGCGCCCCTGCGTTATTAGGTTTTGGGATTTCAACCCCTGATGATGTAAAAGCAGCACTTAATGCCGGTGCAGCGGGTGCTATATCTGGCTCGGCGGTAGTGAAAATTATTGAAGCGAATCTCGATACCCCTCAAGCTATGCTCAGTGGTTTACAAGAGTTCGTAGCGAGCATGAAAGCTGCAACTGCGCTGTAAATTCATACTTCGAAAATAAGAAAAGGGCCTGTTGCGGCCCTTTTCTGGTAATCAAACGCGTTAAAGACTCTCTTTCAACGCTTTTGCTGCTTTAAATACAGGCTTGTTAGCGCCTTCAATGTCTATTGCCTCTCCCGTTTGTGGGTTGCGTCCTGTACGTGCGGGATAATAACTTAACGCAAACGTGCCAAAGCCATTTACTTGCACTTGATCACCTTCTGATAATGATTTAGTGATGGCTGCAAGCATGCTTGATAAAGCCGCTTGAGAATCTTTTTTAGTTAATTCACTGTGTGCAGACATTGCACTAATCAGTTGTGCTTTATTCATAAAATGCTCCTAAAAATACCGCTTACTCAGTCACTGTTCAGCAGATTTTGGTAATGATTGAATACAAAGGCACGCAGGCTAAGGGTTAGTAACTACTAAGTCAACCTTGTAAACAACACAATAAGTTGATACAACCTCTGCAACTATTTTTGGTTTTAAATTTTTGGGCATTTTATGCATGCAATAATTGAGTTTATTCCGCTAATTTTATTTTTTGCGGTATTCAAGTTAGTTGATATTTACTGGGCAACGGCATTATTAATGGGCACCACTTTTCTGCAGGTCGCTTATTCTTATTTTAAAATAGGCAAAGTACCTACACGCCAATGGTTATTTTTTGCCATTGCAGTGATTTTAGGCACTCTTACGCTGGTGTTTCATGATGAACAATTTGTGAAGTGGAAAGCCACTATCATCTACGCTGTGCTCTCATTAAGCTTATTGATCAGTCGCTACTTTCTTGGTAAAAATTTAGTTAAACAAGCACTCAGTGCCATTTTAAATAATGCATCAGACTCTGAGCAAGAAATTACCGTACCTGAGTCGCTTTGGGATAAACTCAACATATTGTGGATAGCGATCACAGCGGGAATATCAGCGTTAAATATCTATATCGCTTATAACTTTTCTCTCGATTTTTGGGTTAACTTTAAAGTGTTTGGCTTAATGGGGATCACATTTGTCAGTCTTTTTGCCACTATCATCATGTTGTATAAATATTTACCCGATGAAGATGAGCCCAAAGTAGACAATAAAAAGCGCTCTTAATGTCATAAATATGTCGTCTTAGCTTGTTAGCCTAGTATACAAAATCACGCTGAGACGACCTTGAACGCCAATCAATACCGCTGGTTTGAATTTACCTTTATATTTGTATGCCTTCCTTTGCTGGGTTTTTACCTTCGTGCCTACCTTGCTAATTGGCTGATCCCCGCGTTAATCGTGTTAATGAGTGTCTGCGGTATGTTGCTGCTAGGCGATCCCCACTTTAAACGCTTTAGACTTACCAGCCTTGGTCAATTTTCCGCAGTGAAACGCCGACTGTTTAGTTTCTTTTTTATCGGCGCACTGTTTTCAGGGGTTTTTTACGGGATCATTAATCAAGGTAATTGGTTTATGCTGCCTCGAAACTCATTTAATGACTGGTTAATGTTACTCGCGTTCTATCCATTATTGTCAGTCATGCCGCAAGAGTTGATATTTCGAACTTATTTTTTTCATCGTTATAAACGCATCATGCCAAAAAAAACGGTGCGCATAATTGTTAGCGCCACAGTATTTGCTTTAGCGCATATTGTTTATGCTAATTGGGTGGCAGTACTACTGGCATTTATAGGCGGGTTATTATTTGCATTTACCTATGCTCAAAGCCGCTCCACGTTTGTCTGCGTTATCGAACACAGCTTATGGGGACTGTGGATGTTTACATTAGGAATAGGTCAGTACTTAGATTCGGCAACAATCTCTTAACTGAAAAAGCCGTGCTAATGATACTTAACACGGCTTAATTATGGGAAGCTCAATTAGTTGTATTAATTAAAAACCGAAAATGCTCATAGCAAAAAACTTAGTCGCTACGGTATTAATAAATATAACTACTAAAATTACCGGAATAAAGGTTGATAGCGAAAAATTAACGTATTTTTCAGTAAAGCTACCTGCATAGCCTGGACAACCTTGGCTTAGCTCTTCACTTAAACGTACTTTTTTCCAGCGATACATCACGAATAAACATACCATTAAACCATTCAATGGCAAGATAGTGTCGTAAAATACATCATACACAATATCAAATAAGCTTTTAGACGCTCCACCATAGTTAGTAAATGAAGTTAACCCTTCAACCATACCAAACGACATAGTACATAACACTGTCAGTACACCGATGCTACCAGTTAATATCAGTAACGCCATTTTACGACTTATGCCTTTACGGTCACTTAGCGTAGCTGTTGGCACCTCAACGATGGATACCAACGAGGTAATTGCAGCAAAAAATACCAGCAAGAAAAACACAAACGCAACAATTGATGCACCAACATAGCCAATATCAGTTTGTAGCGCGAGTAAAATCTTTGGTAAAAACTCAAAAATCATCGACACAGATGAGTCAGACAATTTAGTAGGATCAGTATCTGGGTTAAAACTAAAGATAGCTGGTAGCACCATAAGACCGGCAATAAACGCCACCAGTGAATCAGTCAGTGCAACCATTTTAGCACTGCCAACAATGTCATCCTTTTTCGAGATATATGAAGCGTAAGTCATCAATATACCCATGCCCAACGACAATGAGAAAAACGCTTGCGCTAATGCACCATTCAAGACACTGGCATTCATCTTAGAAAAATCAGGGATAATATAGTACTTAACGCCAGCCATAGCATTGTCTAGCGTCAATACATACGCCACTAATGCGATTAGCAATACGAACAATGCGGGCATTAAAAACTTAGCTGCTTTTTCAATCCCTTGCTTAACACCACCGACTAAAATCAAATTAACAATTAATGCCACGGCTGCCATATACGCAAACACGCTGGAACTATTAATAAACACCCCAAAGCTTTTTGGATCAGCCAACACATCTAAGTTCCCAACCGCAACTTGGCTTAAGTAACCAAAAATCCAGACTGTAATAACCATGTAAAACACTGCAATCATAAACGGGGTTAATACTGCTAAAAAGCCAGCAAAACTCCACTTAGCATCATTACCTGATAATAACTTGTAAGAGCCTAGTGGATCTTTTTGTGCTTGGCGTCCCATTGCCATCTCTGCCATCATTACCGGCAAACAAATAAACACAACAAATAGCGCGTAAACGAGCAAAAATGCACCACCACCATTTTTTGTTGCTGAGACTGGAAAACCAACCAAGTTACCAATACCGACCGCAGAGCCAGCAGCTGCTAATATAAATCCGAGGCGGGAGCTAAAATGCTCACGAGTATCGCTCATTTAAAAACCTTATTATTATTTTGTACCATTCAAGCGACTCTACCAGTGTTGTGCTGGGCTTTTCAAGCAGATTCCACTTAAAAATATAATGATACTGTAAACCTTAGAGGTTGTTGTTCTTTTAAGATTAAAATTTGTTCAAGCTAACAGTGATTAAATCGCAGCATCAGTTTATAGCCTCGAAAGTTAACTAAAAACTGCGTAAAGCTTTCGCGCTTTAGTAAGACTCTAAACTAATCGCAATTTATTCGCCTATTAATTTTGCTGTGCTAATATCAGCATAATTCCAATAATATTGAAATCCAGAGAACACACCATGTTGTATATGATTTACTCAACTGATGTTGAAAATAGCTTAGAATTAAGAAAAGCCGCCCGCCCTGCTCATTTAGCACGCTTGCAAGAATTAGAGGAGCAAGGCCGATTACTGACAGCAGGTCCATTACCTGCCATTGATAGCGCCGAGCCAGCTGACGCTGGTTTTACTGGCTCTTTAGTGATTGCAGAATTTAGCTCATTAGAAGCGGCTCGCGAATGGGCTGCAGCAGATCCTTACGTAAACGGTGGCGTATATGAAAACTCACAAGTTAAACCGTTTAAGAAAGTTTTTCCTGGCTAAGTAAAACCAACAACCAAACTGGATTACACTGTTTAAATGAACCAGAATTTAATGCAATGGCTATAAGACTTAGAGCCAAATCACCACAATTCAGTGTTTGTTCACCGGATGTTAATTAAACTCTGTTGTATTGAATCATCAGATTTAGTGATTTTTCACTTGAATTATAGCTACTTGGTTCATTAAACTATTCAGGTCTGGTTTAGGAGTTTCTCATCATGCGTACTGTGTTAGCTCTCAGCGTCGCCATCACTGTGCTATTTTCGAGTGTTTTTTCGACTAGTAGCCAAGCTGCATCTCAAGTCAATAAAGCTGAGATCAATAAAAAACAAGCTGTTGAGCTTGCTAAAAAAGTCGAAGATGGTAAAACTCTTAAAATTACCGTACTTAACGATATTTATACTGTAAGAATATTAAAATCGGACGGCCATGTCGTCGACGTTCATGTCAATAAAAAGACCGGCGAAGTGAAGAAGGATTAAGAAATGCGAATTTTAGTAATTGAAGATGATTTACACTTAGCAGACAATCTGCGTAATGCATTAGAAAAAGAACGTTATAGTGTCGATCTCTGTCATGATGGCGAAGCTGGTTTATTTCACATCACAGAATATCCTCTTGATATGGCGGTAGTTGATTTAGGCTTACCAAAAATCGATGGTATTGAACTGATCAATAAAGCCCGTGCACAAGGGGTCACCATTCCAATCCTGATTTTAACAGCACGTGACCGTTGGCAAGATAAAGTTGAAGGACTTGATGCTGGTGCTGATGACTATTTAACTAAACCATTTCATGTTGAAGAGTTAATAGCGCGGTGTAATGCGTTAATTCGTCGTAGCGCAGGTAAAGCAAATCCTGAAATGACTGCTGGGCCTATTAAAATTCATACCCGCTCACAACAAGTGTGGGTTGATGACCGAGAACTAAGTCTCACCGCATACGAATACAAAGTGCTTGAGTATTTAATGGTTAATCCACAAAAAGTGATTTCTAAATCTGAGCTTACAGAGCACATATATGATCAAGACTTTGATTTAGATTCAAATGTAATCGAAGTATTCGTACTGCGCTTACGTAAAAAGCTTGACCCTGATGGTACTTTAAATCCAGTAGAAACACTACGCGGACGCGGTTACAGGCTTAAAAGTCAGTGGTAGCATCGCAAATACCGTTAAAAGTAAGGCAAGGATTTATCCTTGTCTTTGTTTTATTAGTCGCTTTACCTATCCTATTCTTCTCTATTGGTAAGGCGTACTACGCTTCATTAGTCGAAGCCACCGAAAAAACCCTCGAAGCCCATTTATATTCTTTAATTTCAGAAGTCGATTTTACTGAGCGCGGCATTATCATGCCCAGCACTATTTTAGCTCCTGAATTGAATCGTTTAAATTCTGATACTTATGCGATGATCTATCGTGAAGAGCAGCCTGTATGGCACTCTGAGTCGGCGGTAAATGTTAACTTTGTGCCTGACGAACTAGAGACCAAAGCAGGCGCTGCCGATTTTCGTCGTGTGGAATATAAAAATACCGTGTATTGGCAACTTAGTCTCACCGTCATTTTAAATAACATTGACCAGTCAGAGCATGCCCGCTTTATTTTATTAAAACGCAACGATGCTCTACTGCGGTTAATGGATGGTTTTAAACAAACCCTTGTAAACTGGATGTACGTCATGGGTGTAGCCATTGCAGCATTAATGGCTGTGGGCTTTGTCTGGAGCGCGCGGCCATTGCAACGCTTGGATAAAGAAATAAAAGCCATTGAGTCGGGTGATATTCAAGAAATTAAAGGACTTTATCCTGTTGAGCTGCAAACCATAAAAGCCGATTTAAATTTATTACTCGAAACTCAGCAACGCCAAAAAGAGCGCTATCGTGCGTCTTTAAGTGACTTAGCTCACGCACTTAAAACGCCACTGGCAGTATTAAAATCGAGCCCGCTTGCCAACGATGCCGATGCCCAAGAGCAGCTTGACCGTATAAATGTGATGATCGAACACCAATTAAAACGTGCTGCAACAGGTGCATCTGATACTTGGAAAAAACAAACAGCCATTAAGCCGGTGCTCGATTCAATCCTCAATGCAATGAGTAAAGTTTACCGCGATAAAGATATTATTTTTACCCATGCGGTTAAAGACAAAGATTACTTTTTAGGTGACAAAACTGATTTACTCGAACTACTCGGTAACTTAATTGATAACGCCTGTAAAGCTTGTCGTTCACAAGTCGATATCCAAGTCATTCAAAAACGCAATCTCACCATCGCTATTAGTGATGATGGGCCCGGTGTGCCGATTGATAAACGCGAATCCTTACTTACTCGAGGTACCCGCTTGGACACCTACGAAAGCGGGCATGGTGTCGGTATGGCGATTGTGTCAGATTTAGTAAAGTCGTATCACGGTACCCTGACTATTTTAGATGCTGATACCTTAGGCGGCGCGAAATTTATTTTAGAGTTTAACTATAATGATAAAAAATAGTCGGTTAACAACAATCTCAGCACTACTTTTAGCACTGAGTACAACAACGTTTGCAGCAGAAGAGCAATGTACTGTCGTTGAGCAAGCAACACCTGATGAAGCTAAAAAATATATTCAATGTTTAGATAAACAAATAGAAAGCTTAACCCGCATTCAACAAACCTGGATAAATAAAATCACTTTAGATTTAAATAAGATCCAAGAAGATAGCGGTAACACTCAGTTACTACCAATCTTTAAACGTAGCATTATTAGTCATGATAAGTACGTGGAAGACAGCTGTAAATGGCGTTATTTACACAAAGTACCTAACGCCACCCAAGCTGCTATTGTATATAAACGCTGTGAATTGCGTATGTTAGAGCAGCACATCACTGTATTAAAACAACCTATCTAACCACCAGTGTGGCTATTTAGACGGTGACTCAATTTCTTCACCATTACCCAAAAGAGTCGCTAACCAACGTCCTTCATCACTGGTTTCTAGGGCAATTTTAACAATCATCGTCAGTGGCACCGATAATAACATACCTACAGTGCCAATCAGCCAGCCCCAAAAGATCAGTGATAAAAATACCACTAAGGTCGACAACCCTAAACCTTTGCCCATGTACTTTGGTTCGACTATATTACCCATCACGGTATTAATAGTTAAATAACCTGCACCTACGATCCCTGCTACCAAGGGTCCTTGTGTGATCAAAGCTAATAAAACAGCTGGGATAGCGGCAATAATAGAGCCAATATTAGGGATGTAATTAAACATAAATGCCATTACTCCCCATAACACGAAGTAGTCAACATTTAAGATCCACAGTAGTAGCCCGGCTAATACACCAGTACCAACACTCACCACTGTTTTGATCGCTAAATAAGAATTAATAGAATTTAAAAAACGGTCTATTTGCTGCATTTTCATATCAGGATCGTCTAATGCCATATGAATTTTATGACTAAGCATAGGCCCTTCAAAAAGCATAAATACCACAGTTAAAATAATTAAGAACAAATTTGCCATCACGCCACCTAAGCCAGTCAGCATACCGGTGGCAACATCAATCATTTTTCCCGGGTCGAACATTGATATAACTTGCTCTTTATTGAGCAAAATATTGTACTTGGCAGCAACATCAACCAACCAAATAAACTCATCCTGTAACTTACTTTTATATTCAGGTAAATGCTGTGAAAAGTCAGTCAATGATTGCCCGACTAAGCTTGCAAGGCTAACCCCTAAGCCAACCACCATCAACATCACTAACATAATCGCGATGCCTTTAGGTATTTTGTACCGACCAAAAAAACTTAATAAAGGACTACAAATAATGGCAATAAATGCTGCAAGTACAAACGGAATGACAATTACACTTGCCGCTTTAATACCGGCTAAAGCAACCACCAACGCTGCAAAGATAACTAAACTTTTGTTTACCCCAGTTAAACTAGCCAAACTACAATCCTTTAAAATATAAACTGCAGCTAGTGTATGTGAAAAGTCTGTAGAATGAAATATTTGCAAAGTGATCAAAGCAGCCTACCCTACGTATAACCAATAAATAATTACTAAAAGAGTTTTATACTGCTATGCATATCTTAATAACCGGCGCAACAGGCCTGATCGGTCTTCATTTGTGCCCTGAGCTGAACAAAGACCATCAATTGACAGTACTCACCCGCAATCCTGCAAATGCGACAAAACTGTTAGGTGAGAACATTCATGCGACTGACTCCCTTGAAGAGGTTGATTTTAATAATCTCGATTGCATTATTAATTTAGCCGGTGAACCCATCGTAAATAAACGCTGGAGCGACAAACAAAAACAAATACTGCGAGACAGCCGTATTTCGCTCACTCAACAAATTAGCGCTGCAATTAACCAATGCGATACACCGCCGCATACTTTTATATCAGGCAGTGCGGTCGGATTTTACGGTCGCCAATCAACCACCGTAATTGACGAAAGCTTTGTTGATGTGACCCCTGAATTTAGTCATCAACTATGCCATGATTGGGAACAAGCCGCCCTGCAAGCAGAATCAGTCAATACTCGAGTATGTTTATTACGTACCGGTATCGTTTTAGCTAACAATGGTGGTGCATTAGCCAAAATGTTACCACCATTTAAATTAGCACTAGGTGGTCCTATTGCTGATGGCCAGCAAGGCATGTCATGGATACATATCGAGGATATGATTAATTTAATTATACATATTATCAATAACGTGCAACTCAGCGGCGCAATTAATATGACCGCTCCAACACCTGTATCAAATAGCGAATTTAGTCAAAGTTTAGGTAAGGTATTAAATCGACCAGCAAAAATAACTATGCCTGCATGGGTACTAAAATTAGTAATGGGTGAAATGGCAGATTTGCTGCTTTACGGACAATATGTACAACCAACTAAAGCACTTGATAGCAACTATTGCTTTCGTTATAAAAAATTAGACAGTGCACTTACAAACCTATTACAATAAATGCAGCAATTTAATACTACCTTGCTATTTAAATACTAATACATAATAATTATAACAACAGTGACTAAAGCAGCTCGATTAAACAAGGCAGATTCATAATGCTACATTTACCTACTGTGATGAGCATATCATTACTTTTGAATGTCCTGATCGGCGGCTTTTTTTTACCGTTTATAATTATAAAAAACAACCCTGTTATTTATACTTAGGCGGGTCGTGTATGGTATTTGTGGCCGCGCAAATTTTAGCATGCCTGCGAATAGTGCTCGATAACCCTTTTATTACGCACTATCTGGCTGATATGTGCATCATAATTAGTCCTATACTCGCTCTTATTGGTTTGCAGAAAGTAACTAACCTCACTAAAAATACTAACCGGCACTTTTTAACCTTAGTGATTGTCAGTGCAATTGTGTTACTACCAATCTATGCTATTACAGCAGGCCAATTGGTGACAAGTATTGTTATTGCAACACTCTTTATTTACGGCGCATGTTTAGTTCATAAGATGAAATGCGTAGCACCAATGCAACAAAAAATCTTGTCCGGCTGTTTTATTAGCCATTGTTTGATCATGTATATACAAGCATTTATGTTATTAGCTCCTTTGGTTAGTAATTCTGCAACTGATTATAGTCTTTGGCTACAAATAATTTTAGTAAGCCATGTCATTCTAGCGACTGCTACAGCTTTGGTATTGCCGTTTTTATTATTTGTAAATATTGAAGAAAACCTTCAGCGACTAGTCAATCACGATGTGCTCACCCGCCTCTTAAATCGACGTGGTTTTTTTATGCAAGGTGAAAAACTCCTCAAACAAGGCGTTGCATATCAGCAATCATTTTCGATAGTTATGATCGATATTGATTACTTCAAAAGTGTTAATGATAAATATGGTCACAGCACAGGTGATACCGCTATTAAATGGATCGCGCAACATATCATGGCACAGCTAAATGATAACGATATTGCTGCGCGAATTGGTGGTGAAGAGTTTGCTTTATTACTCCCTGATCAATCTCTTAATCAAGCTCAGGTAACTGCTCAAAAACTCTGTGATGCAATTAGAGGGCATAGCTTACGTTTTAAAGGAAACACTATTAATTTATCAGTAAGTGTGGGAATTAGCAGTAGTTATGATGCCAATGCTTCAATTAAAACACTGTTAGATCAAGCCGATAAACGCTTATATATCGCTAAAGCAAAAGGCCGAGATCAAGTGGTTATTAGTGATCAACAAACCGACCATGTTGCCAACGGTGTTATGTAACCGAACTGAATTGTAATTTTTTAAGCACTGAGTCCACTGAGTATAACCACTGATTAAACTTAGCCTGGTGTCTTTGTCATATACAAACAATTAGCAAGTGGTATTGGCTCTGGGTAATCAGCAAGCACAAAGCCAAGTTTTTTATACGCTTTAATCGCACTTTTGTTATGAGCTAATACAAATAAAGAACATGTTTGCGTAGCTAAAGTTAATTGACCTAGTTCACTGAGCTGCGTAATTAGTGTTGCTACAATGCCACCACCACGATACTCAGGGTTAACCACTAACCTACCTAGATGACAACGACCAATACGTAAATAAAACTGACCAAAAGCCATTAGCGTATTATCATCAGCAAGCAATACAAATGAGTTTATTTCATCAAGTTTTAAACCCTTTTTGAAAGAATTAAAATCGTACGGGTATCTAAAATTAGGCCCAGCCCATGCATGAACTTCTTCTTCATTTAAAAACCATGACATGATTTCTTTTATGTGGGTATTTCTGACGTGAGTTAACAACATAACGACTCTTACTTAATCTCGGGAAGTACGATATATTCCATGTTAATTGATAACAAACAATACGTTATAAATATACCAACCGCAATTAGATAATAACAATAAGGTACTTTTTACTTATGCTAATTGCTACTCCATCATTCAATTAGCCTCCCGTTTAAGTTCAGTTGTTTTCATATTTATGGGCATAAAAACCATGCGAACACTCATTTACCTAATAAAGTTACAAAGATGAAAATAAAAAATAATTGACCGATAATTATATATAAAACAATAAACACCACATCCAAACAAACAAATTTAATACATTTTAGCTGCAATAAATTAAACACAGTTGTTGACGCAACATAAAAATTACACTAGCCTTTCTGGAAGCGCTTCCACAGAAATTAATACAAGCCACTATGGAAGCGCTTCCACACACAGTGATACCGCCGCATTTTTGTGGCGAGTAAATAATAATGATAACAGTACGAGGGAAGTCTAATGTCCAAGCATATTTTAATGAAAACAAAGTTAGCCACCAGCTTATCTTTGATTTTAGGTGCCGCAACCACTATGTCTACGTTTGCCGCCGAGGTTGAACAACAAAGTGAATTAGAAGTGATTCAAGTCACCGGTTTTAAAGGCAGTATCAAAGAATCAACTCAGCTTAAGCGTTACTCTTCTGGGGTTGTTGATGCCATTTCTGCAGAAGACATTGGTAAATTTCCAGACACTAATTTAGCTGAATCGCTGCAACGCATTACCGGTGTTTCAATTGACCGCAGCAATGGTGAAGGTTCTAAAGTGACGGTGCGTGGTTTTGGTCCAGATTATAATATGGTGACATTAAACGGACGTACAATGCCTGCGGCCTCTCTTCCTGCTGGTGGTGGTGCTCCAAACTCTCGAGCCTATGATTTTGCTAATCTTGCCTCAGAAAGTGTGAAATCAGTGGAAGTATATAAAACAGGTAAAGCAAGCATCGCATCTGGTGGCATTGGTGCAACCATTAATATCAATACTGCTCGTCCGCTTGATAACCCTGGCCTAGTTGCCAATATTGGTGTTAAAGCACAGCACGATACAACTAACCGTGTCGGCGATGATGTTACTCCAGAAATTTCAGGGATCTTTAGCTGGACAGATGAAGATGCTAAATTTGGTGCTTCACTCACAGCAAGTATGCAACAGCGTGATAGTTCAGCAACCGGGGCATTTGTTGGCGAATGGCGCACCACAGAATATGATGGCACCATCCCTCAAGCAGCAGATGACATTGTATTAGAAAATGCTCCTGCGATGGGCCAGTATTATTCAATGCCATCAGACTTGCGCTACACCATTGCAGATCGTGAGCGAACTCGTACTAATGCTCAATTAACATTGCAATACAGCCCTATTGACTCGTTTACCACAACACTTGATTATACTTACTCACAGCAAGAGTTATTTGAAGCCCGTGCAGAGCAATCAATTTGGATGGACAACTATAAAACCCATTTAACATTTGATGACAATGCTGTTAAAACACCGATTTATTACCGTGAAGAACGCCGCGACTTATCTACTCGCGACTTAGGCTTAGCATTACAAGAGCAAAATCAAGTAAACGAAAATAATTCAATCGGTTTAAACCTTCAATACTACTTTAGTGATCAACTGAACTTTACGTTTGATGCCCACAGCTCAAAAGCTACCAGCAAACCCGATGCGCCTTATGGTAGTTGGATAAATGCAGGCTTAGGTGCCAATGTCGTGGCCGCACAACAAGTTGACTTTAGCCGTGACTTACCCTCTATGGTAATAGATTTCGATGACTGTAGTCGCACAAATCTAAACTGCTCAGGAGCGCTTGATCAAGCTGATGTAGGTAGCTCAATTTTAGATGCAAACTTTGCAAGTCAAGAATCAACCGTTGATGAATTTCGACTACACGGTAGTTATCTCATAGACAACGGCAGTATCGACTTTGGTATTGAGTCACGCTCAATGGAAAGTCACTCTTTACAATCGCTAACACGTAATACAATGGGTAACTGGGGCATTGAAAACCCTGGTGAACTACCCGATGGCTATTTAGATCCAACTAATTTTTTAGCCGAATTTGATGATTACGATACCAGTGGTTCATTTGATCAAGGCTTTACCGGTAGTGCTTCACAAATTGGTTACTGGGCGGCAGATCAATACGGGTTCAATTTTGCGGCTGATGGCGCCTTTGCAACAAATCGCACTATTGAAGAAGATATTCAAGCGGCATTTGTACAATATAATTACAGTAACGAAATCAATGGTATGGTATTTAACCTTGTGATTGGTGCGCGCTATGAAACAACCGATATTACCTCAACTGCTAATATTGATTTACCTGATGCAGTTGCATGGGAAGGTAACAACGACTTTAATGTGCGTTACGGCACCAATAAAGATGACTATTCCTTGAGCTCAAGCTATAACCATTTTTTACCTAGCTTAGATTTTAACATTAACGTTATTGAGGATGTGACTCTTCGCGCCTCTTACAGTACCACTATTGCCCGCCCTACTTACGACAATTTAAGTTCTGCGGCAACGGTAGGTGTACCTACCGGCCCTTCGATCATTCCAGGCACCACTAATGCACCAGCAGCAACTGGTAACCCTAGCCTTGTCCCACTTGAATCGAATAATTTTGATGTATCTGCTGAGTGGTACTTCACTGATCTAAGTTATGTGTCGATTGGTTACTTTAATAAAAAAGTAGATAATTTTATTGGTCTATCACCAATGACTCAAAACTACTACGGCTTACGCGATGCATCTGCGGGTCCAAGAGCACAAGCAGCCAAAGCAGAGCTTGAGGCACAAGGTATTGCGTTTACCGATTCAAATTTATTCCAAATGGTTGCTGCAATGGAAAATGGTGTAGCATTTGACTCGATGAGCTATGAAGAATTTGAAGCCGCTTACGACGTTCTACCAAACAGTGATGACCCAATGATGGACTTTACGGCACAAGTACCAACCAACAGTAAAGATGCCAAAATTGATGGTTATGAATTTGCTATACAACACTTCTTTGGCGACACGGGTTTTGGCTTACAAGCTAACTACACCATAGTAAATGGTGATATTGATTATAATGTAGCCGCTGATCCAACCGTCACACAATTTGCCCTTGTTGGCTTAAGCGACACAGCTAACTTTATAGCCATGTACGAAAACGATAAGTTTCAGGCGCGTATCGCCTATAACTGGCGTGATAAATTCTTAAACAGTGCTGCCCGTTACGTTAACGAGCCGGGCTTTACAGAAGAGTATTACCAAATTGATTTTAATATTGCTTACAACTACAGTGAACAAATGTCGTTCTTTGTCGAAGGGCTTAACATTACTGAACAAAATATGCGCCAACATGGCCGGTATGAAGCACAGTTATGGAATTTAGAACAAAATGGTGCACGCTATAATATTGGTATGCGTTATAACTTCTAAGCAAGGGTTATTGACTCATTAACGCCATGAGTATTAAGCCGCTAGTTGTTAGCGGCTTTTTGCGTTGCAGGTTAATAGCAATTTTATTAAAACAACAGAGCACACAATGAATAATAAAATACAACACATTGTGGTATTAGGTGGTGGCGCAGCAGGTTGGCTAAGTGCAGGGCTATTAGCCGCTGAACACCCTAAAAAAAAGATTACCTTAATAGAGTCTGCAAACATTGCTATTTCAGGTGTAGGCGAAGGCACTTGGCCGTCTATGCGCAATACGCTCAAGCGAATTGGTATCGAAGAAATAGATTTTATACGTCACTGTGATGCTTCATTTAAGCAAGGTTCAAAATTTATAAACTGGCGTAACATAAATATAGGCGAAAACTACTATCATCCGTTTATGACTCCCGAAGGCTATTTAGAAACCGATTTACACGCTTACTGGCAACATCATGCAAGCACTCAAAAATATGCCGACGCCGTTAATATGCAAAGCTTTGTTTGCCAAGCAGCACTTGCACCTAAGCAGTTACACACACCAGAATACGCGGCGGTCACTAATTACGGCTATCATCTTGATGCCGGTAAGTTTGCCACATTTTTAAAACACCACTGCGTAGAAAAACTCAATGTGCATCATATTATTGATGACGTCATCGAAGTAAAAAATAGTCATGACGATTATATTCATTCACTCACCACCATAAAGCACGGTGACATAGACGGCGACTTATTCATTGATTGTACCGGTGCTCGGGCGCGTTTGATTGGTGAGCACTATGGCGCAACGCTTATCACACAAGATCATATTCTTTTTAATAATAGCGCTATCGCTGCACATCTCCCTTATAACGATAATCAACAAGAGATCGCCTCAGCCACTTTATCAACGGCGCAGCCACATGGTTGGATCTGGGATATTGGTCTACCGAGTCGTCGTGGTATCGGTTATACCTATAGCGATAAATACTGCGATGAACAAACCGCTGTGAACACCTTAAAGAGCTATGCTGCGCTATCTGTTGGTGAACAAGTCGCCGAGCAAATACAAACTCGCAAGCTGAGTTTTCTTCCTGGTTACCGCACACAGTTTTGGGTAAAAAACTGTGTTGCTGTTGGTATGTCGCAAGGTTTTATAGAGCCACTTGAAGCATCAGCACTGGCGATGGTGGAGCTTTCAATCAGCATGTTAAGCGAACAAATGCCGCAAAACCGTACTCATATGGACTTGCTGGCTAAACGATTTAATCAGCGCTTTAGTTATCGCTGGCAGCGAGTAATCGACTTTTTAAAGTTACATTACATATTAAGTGAACGTGATGATAGTCAATACTGGCGTGATATAAAAAAACCATCGAGCATTCCTACTCGTTTGAATGAATTGCTGGCACTTTGGCAATATCAACCACCAAGCAGGTTTGATTTAATTGAAAACGAAGAGGTATTCCCCTCTGCCAGCTATCAATATGTATTGTATGGAATGGGCTTTCACACGCAAAATACAACAGCAGAAAATACCTTTAATAACGCTAAAGCTGGGCAGTATTTTTATCAGCAAAACCGTGAAAAAATTGCCAAATACTTACAAGGGTTACCAACAAATCGCGCATTATTAAATCAACTTTTAAACAATAAGGCTTAACCTGACAATGACACACAACAAACCTATAAAAAATGTGGTGATCGCTGGCGGTGGTACAGCTGGTTGGATGGCTGCGGCTGCATTCAGTAAACTCGTTGGTAAAAATATCAATGTCACCCTTATCGAATCCGACGACATTGCTACGGTTGGTGTTGGTGAAGCTACTATTCCACCGATCCGCACTTTTCATAAATTACTTGGCATAAATGAGCAAGCATTTATGAAAGCTACCCAAGCAAGCTTTAAATTAGGGATCAGTTTTGAAAACTGGGGCGAAAAAAACACCGATTATATTCACTCATTTGGCATGACGGGCAAAGAATGCTGGGCAGGTGAATTTCATCATTTTTGGCTACACAGCTTAACATTAGGACTTGAATCCGAGTTTGGTGATTACTGTTATGAACTGCAAGCAGCTAAACAAGGTAAGTGTGCTTTTAATCAGCAAAATCCAATTAATTATGCATTTCATATGGATGCGAGTCGTTATGCATTATTCCTACGTGAATTTTCAGAACAACTAGGGGTTAAACGTCTAGAGGGAAAAATAATCCACGTTAATAAATGCGCCACTTCGGGCTTCATAAACAGCCTAACTCTTGCAGATGAAAGTATCGTAAATGGTGATTTTTTTATTGATTGTACCGGCTTTAATGGACTACTTATTGAACAGGCTTTGCATACCGGCTATGAAGATTGGTCACACTTACTGCCGTGCGATAGCGCAATTGCAGTACAAACTAGAGCCATTAGCGATGATATAGTGCCTTATACCCGCTCAATTGCACATGATGCAGGCTGGCAGTGGCAAATTCCTCTGCAACAGCGCGTAGGTAATGGTCTAGTGTATTGTAGCCGTTATTTAAACGATACTGATGCAAAGCAGCTTTTACTCAGTAATATTCAAGGTGAAACTCTCACTGAACCCAAAGTAATTAAATTTAAAACTGGCCGCCGACGCAAAGGCTGGAACAAAAACTGCCTTGCTCTGGGGCTTGCCAGTGGCTTTGTTGAACCCCTTGAATCTACCAGTATTCATTTAATTATGTCGGGCATTATTCGCTTTATCCGGCTATTTCCATTTGATGGTATTACCGAACAAGCAATCCACGAATACAACAAACAGCTAAAAAGTGAGATTGAAAACATTCGTGATTTTATTGTCTTGCATTATAAAGTCACTGATCGCACTGATAGCGAATTTTGGCGTCATTGTAAAAATATGGAAGTGCCTGATACCCTTGTTCATAAAATTAGTTTATTCAAAGAAACTGGGCGGGTATTTTTAGATGACGGCGATATTTTTAGAGTCGACTCATGGGTGCAAGTAATGTTGGGTCAAGGTCTCAAACCCAAACAATACCATTTAATTGCAAGCCTGATGAGTGATGATGAGTTAAGCCACTTTCTGAACAGTATCAAACAGCAAATTGCTCAACGCGTGGCACAATTGCCAACACATAAAGCATTCTTACAACAATATTGTCTTGCTGAATAATCTGAGTGAGCATAAAAAGCCCTTTAAAAACGTAAAGGGCTTTGCACAACACAACAAAATCAAAGACTAAGTTAACTATCTGGGCAGATAATTGTTGCCTGTTTTGCTCCTTCTGGCACAAAGTTGATATTCGCCACAGAAACCGAACCGTTACCCGTGATCTGTAATGAAAATGGGCTAGTCACTCTTGAAAAATCAACGCCTTGCTCAGTAAAGCAGGTTAAGTCTATGCTGAGTGTTTGCCATCTATTTAATGTAGCCTTTTTGAGTTCTGCGCTGATATCAACACGTCCACCACAACCATGCTCGCAACTCATAGCAACAAATAATGGAGCAGCAAATTCGCTATTTATCTTGTAATCAAAACTCAGCGCTGAGTTTGCTTCGATATAAGCCACTTTATCTTCAGTGAAGTTACTATTGATTTCGGCTGTAGTAAGGCCTATACCTGTAAATACAAATGCCATTGCATCTTCTTGAATATTTTTATCTTCAGTACGATAACTAATACCAGCTAATTCAACGCTATTGCTAGCTACTTGAACTTGCTGCTGTGCTGACTTTAAAAACAATCGCCATGGATCAGTCAGCACGCCATTAAAAATAGCCATATTAGGCAAACTAGCTATATCAACACCTGAGTCTTCATTTAAATTATCTGCCAGGGTATTTTTATCTGTATAGGTTAAACCAAAGCCATAAGGAAATAGTGGCGAATAGTCTACATCATCTCTATTTACTGCGGTTTGCAGTGGTGATTTTGGCCATGAAAACGACAATTTACCAGTAAAGTCATGCTGAATATCACCTCCTGCGTCAGTTAATAATACATCGGCCACACCTTGTCCTTCTGTACCCGGTAGCCATGCGGCGACAAACGCATCAGAGGCATTTAACTCAGCGTTAACCCACATTGGTCGACCTGAAATGAATACCGATACGACCGGCACGCCTTTTGATTTAAGCTGTTTTAATAACGCTAACGACTTTTTATTATTACGCTCAAACTCAAGATTATCCCTGTCACCGTGGCCTTCTGCATAAGGTTCTTCTCCAAACACCACAATCGCCACATCAGGTTTTTGTGTAAAGTGTCCATCAGGACTTAAAATGGCCTCTCCACCTGCGGCCGTGATCTGCGCTTTTAAACCCGCAAAGATTGACGTAGCACCAGGGAAATCGGTATTTTCGTTATTGGTGCCTTGCCAAGTAATACTCCAGCCCCCCGCTTGCTTAGCAATATTATCTGCGCCATCTCCGGCAATTAATACTCGTGAATTAGCCGCTATCGGCAAAGTATTGTTGTTGTTTTTTAATAACACCAGTGATCCACGCACAGCTTGTCGCGCAATATCGCGGTGCACTTGCGCGCCAATTAACTGCGTTTTACCTGAGAACTGACGTTTTGCAGGGCTCGGTTTATCAAATAAACCCGCTCTTAGTTTGACTCTTAAAATACGCGCAACAGCATCGTCAATTCGGCTCATGGCAATTTCACCGGCTTTTACTTGCGCTATCGTATTTTCATAAAGTGGTTTCCACGCCCCCGTAGGAACCATAAAAATATCAAGCCCCGCGTTTACAGCCTGTGGGCAGCTTTCGTTACTACAACCTACAACTTGTCCGTGGCCATTCCAATCACCAACAACAAAGCCATCAAAGCCCATTTTCGTTTTCAGTACATCGGTAAGCAGGTATTTATTGCCATGATTTTTCTTACCATGCCAGCTATTAAACGACGCCATAACAGATTGACTACCAGCCGACAAACCACCAATGTAGCCTTGAGCATGAGTATCAAACAAGGCTTGCTCTGAATCGATATTGTTACCTTGATCGTCACCATCGACGGTACCGCCATCACCTAAAAAGTGTTTAACTGTGCTAATCACCCGCTTATGACTTAAAAAATCACCATCTGCATGGCCTTGCAAGCCGTTAACAATGGCAACTGAGTACCGGCGGACAATCTCTGGATCTTCAGAATACCCTTCATAAGTTCGACCCCAGCGGTCATCACGTACAACAGCAACAGTCGGCGCAAATACCCAATCAATACCAGTAACCATCACTTCGATTGCCGTCGCAGCGGCTATTTTTTCTATTAAAGCGGGATTATTTGCTGCGCCTAAGCCAATGTTATGTGGAAATAACGTTGCACCAATCACGTTATTATGACCATGTACAGCATCGGTGCCCCACATGGTAGGAATATCGATGCCATCAAGAGAATCGTCAACCGATGCTTGATACATCTGTTCAGCAAGTGCAATCCAATCTTGTGGTGTGGCATGTTTATTCGCGTTCGGAAATGAGCCTCCGCCATTTAAATACGAGCCAAAACCATATTTACGCATATCATCAGTCGTTATATCGCGGATCTCAGGTTGAATCATCTGCGCAACTTTTTGCTCTAATGTCATCGTCTGCAAGTACTGAGCAATCTTAGACTCAATTTGCGGATCAGCTCGAACCACATTATTCAGCTTTGGCCAAATAGCTAGCGATTGTTGCTGCTGCATTTGTTCAACAGCTCTATTATTTTGAGACGTATCTTTACTTTCGCTTGCTGAACAACCAGCCAGAGTAACTAATCCAGCTAACAAACTTAGTGTAGGTAACTTAGCTGTGTGTAAGTGTGTTTTCATTTTTATATACCTATCTATTATCAACTCATTGCTGCTTAAAAGACTCTAAGTACCTGCTGTATTACAAAAGCGAGACCAAGCGGTTTATTCATCTAAGCAACGGTAGAACTATTTTTTGTCATCATTGAAATTAAAATTTAACTGTTGACCTGTTAAGAAATAGTCACTAACCTAAATATGGAAGCGCTTCCTTAAAGTCATTAAATACCATCTATTGGCATTAATCAAATTAAATATGGAAGCGCTTTCAGATATGTTAGCTTTAAAAGCTAAAAATAACAGCATCACGGACTATAAAAAGAAAGCAGAGGTTTTCTATTAATGAAACAATTATCTTTACCTAAACACTCGCCGCTACTGAGCAAAGACTTCACTTTTGGCGTAGCAACTGCTTCATTTCAAATTGAAGGTGGTGCAGCAGATCGTCTGCCATGTATTTGGGACACCTTTTGTGCTCAAGACGATAAAATTGCCGATAACTCAAATGGTCTAATCGCCTGTGAACACTACACTCGTTGGCCTCAAGATATTGAGTTAATAGATTCTCTGGGCGTTGATGCCTATCGTTTATCAATTTCTTGGCCACGCGTAATGCATCAAGATGGTAGTTTAAATCCATTAGGTGTGAAATTTTATACTGATCTTCTAGATGAACTTAAACGCCGCAACATCAAGGTATTTGTCACTTTATATCACTGGGATCTACCGCAGTATTTAGAAGATCAAGGCGGCTGGTTAAATCGTAATACCGCCTATGAATTTGCTCACTACACAGATCTTATTAGCAAAGCGTTTGGTGATCGTGTTTATTCATATTCAACCTTAAATGAACCTTTTTGCAGCTCTTATTTAGGGTATGAAATTGGTGTGCATGCCCCAGGTATTGTCGGTCGGGAATTTGGCCGAAAAGCTGCCCATCACTTATTACTAGGTCATGGTTTAGCGATGCAAATGCTGGCTAAAAATAGCCCACAGACACTTAATGGTATCGTACTCAACTTTACTCCCTGTTACCCGGTAACACAAAGTGACGCAGATCTTAAAGCCACAGCCTTTGCTGATGATTATATTAACCATTGGTATATGCGCCCTGTAATGACTGGCAAATACCCAGATATTATTGAGCAACTTCCAGCAGAGCAGCGTCCAGATATTCACCCCGGTGATATGGAAATTATTGCGCAGCCATTAGATTACCTTGGCGTTAATTTTTATACGCGTTTACATTACCAAGCAAGCGCTGATGATTTTTATGACGAGCGCCCACATCAAGGCCTATTAACTGATATTGGTTGGGAAATTTACCCGCAAGCACTTACTGAATTATTAGTATCGTTAAATGAGAAATATACCCTACCACCGATTTATATTACTGAAAATGGCGCAGCAATGGCCGACAAGATGATAGATGGTAAAGTTAACGATTCAGATCGCATAGCTTACTATCAGCAACACTTAAACGCATTGCATAACGCAACTGAACAAGGTGTGGTGATCCATGGCTACTTTGCATGGAGCCTAATGGATAACTTTGAATGGGCTGAAGGCTATTCAAAGCGATTTGGTATCGTTTATGTTGATTATCAAACTCAACAACGTACTGTAAAAGCCAGTGGCCTTGCGTATAGTAGTTTAATTACTAGCCGGTAAACTTAGCTAGTGCTCCTTTAAAAACAACAATAAGAAACACACAGTGAACAAAATTCCTTTATACGAAAAAATCGGTTATGCGATGGGTGATGCCGGAGCCAACTTGGTTTGGCGAGGTGCACTTGCCTACCTAGCAGTATTTTACACTGACACATTTGGCATATCGGCTGCGGCCGCAGCTATGTTATTTTTGGTGGTTAGGTTATCCGATGGTGTAACCGATATCATTATGGGAATGATTGCAGACAGAACCACCACTCGGTTTGGTAAATTTAGACCGTGGATTTTATGGTCTGCTCCTTTTTTAGGACTGTTCATGGTGTTGTGTTTCACCACACCTGATTTCAATGACACCAACAAGTTAATTTACGCCTACATTACCTACATAGGCTTAACGTTAGCTTATACGGTGAGTAACGTGCCTTACTCTGCATTAATGGGAGTAATGAGTCCAGACGATACCGAGCGCACGAAACTATCGAGTTTTCGCTTTGCCGGAGCCTTTGCAGGCGGTTTATTAGTGATGGGCTTTTTACCTGAACTGGTTGCTTATTTTGGCGATGGCGATAACGCCAAAGGTTATCAGTTAACCATGTACTTATTTGCAGCATTACTAATTGTTTTGATGGTGATCACTTTTGTTAGCACCAAAGAGCGGGTAATCCCCCACAAAACAACCAGTGGTAATTTAAAATCAGAGCTCAAAGATTTAACTAAAAACTTACCCTTTATTATTCTGCCATTATTGGCAACTACCTTGTTCTTTTATTATCGCGAAATCTACAGTGGGCTATTTTTTGCATTTATCATGACTATGATGACTGTTGTGATAAAAAAATTACTCAACAAAGATCATCAAAATCTCACCGGAACTCAACGTGATATGGTTGATTTGCTCACCAACAAGCCTTGGTTAATTTTATTAGGCATGGGCTTTTTGACCATGATGTTCAACGGTATAAAGTATGGTGTAATTGCTTATTACTTTAAATATCAGGTTGGCAGCGAACTGATGGCAGGCCAATACTTCGTTGCGTTATTAGTGGTGTCTATCCTCGGCGCTCTTGCCACTGGTAAACTTGCCGAACTAATAGGCAAACGTAATTTATTTATCATCTCTTTAATATTAAGTGGCTTATTAACCACAGCATTTTATTGGGTGCCTGCTGACAACATTGTTGCCATATTTACTTTTGGGTGTGCAGCTGAATTTTTTGCTGCCATGATGCCTACCCTGTTTTTTAGCATGTTAGGGGATGCTGCCGATTATTCTGAGTGGAAAAATAAACGCCGCGCCACGGGCTTAATTTATTCCGCAGGGACGTTTGTGCAAAAAACTGGCGGCGGTTTCGCTGGGGCATTAGTATTAGTGGTATTGGCAGGCTATGGCTATAACGGCATGAACGAAGCAACCATTACGCAATCATTACCTGGCATGCAACTATTAATGAGTTGGATCCCCGCAGCATTTGCTTTTTTAGGTGCCGCCTTGATGCTTATCTATCCGTTGACACCCGCAATGACGCAGAAAATCACGGAAGACTTGGCTTTTAGACGCAGTAATGTGTAAATTATATTTCATTATCAATACGTTTTTATAAAGTGCGAATAATCACGCTAGGAAATTAATGGCTACAATTTATCAAGTATCAGAACTTGCAGGTGTCTCTCTCTCTACGGTATCAAGGGTTCTGAACGACAATGATTATGTAAGTAAAAAAACCAAGAAAAAAGTGCTCGAAGCAATGCAGCAACTTGGCTATCAACCCAGTTCTATTGCCCGTTCTTTAGCATCGAGTCGTACCAGTAGTGTTGGTGTTTTAGTCTCTGAACTAGACGGCCCATTCTTTGGCCAAATGATGTCGGCGATAGAGCAGCAACTTCGTGCCGCAGGTAAGCATGTTATTATTACCGCAGGGCACAGTGACGAAGACAAAGAGAAAAATGGCTTTGAATTTTTAATCAGTCGTAACTGTGATGCCATAATTGCCCATGTGGAAATAGTATCGGACGAATATCTAATTGAACTTAGTAAGGGAAAAATCCCCATTTATTTAATGAGCCGTTATGTTGAGGAAATTAAAGACAACTGTATTAGTCTTGATAACGTTCTGGGCGGTTATCTTGCCACTAAAACGATGATCAATAAAGGTCACAAAAATATTGCTTATATTGCGGGTCCACAATTTAAAGTTGATGCGTCAGACCGACTCGTAGGACATAAAAAAGCGCTTGCTGAATACAATATAGCCTTTGATGAAAGCCTTTTTTACATTGGCGACTTTAAAGAAACCGGCGGCAATGATGGCTTAAAACATTTTATTGAAAATAAAGCGCAATTTAGCGCAATTGTCTGTGCCAATGATGAAATGGCCTCAGGTGCGATGAAGTTCGCCAGAGAACACGGTTTTAATTTACCGAAAGATCTCGCCATTATGGGCTACGATAACGTGATTTTCACCAATTACCTTTACCCAACTCTAACAACCATAGATAACCCAGTCCCAGAGATGGGCAGAATGGCGGCTAACCTTGTACTTAAAGACATTTACAAACGCCCTGGCATTACAATTAATCGTGTATTCCAGCCGACTCTCGTTTTAAGAGACTCCACGCCAGATATTAATTAATGCGGTAAAATCATTCGTTCACTAGGTTGAATTTTCAACTAACGAATTTGCTGATCAGCTAAACTTAGATTCAGCCCATGCAATTCATTACGTACCCATCGGCCATCTAAGTATTGTTCAAGGTGGTCTTGGGCAAATGTTAAAAAACTACGCGCAGCATGAGCAATATGCCGATCAGTGCGGATCACAAAGTACCAATGACTTGCTAAGCTTGCATCACTTACAGTTAATACTTTGAAGCCATGATCTCCTATTGGCAACACATGGCGAGACAGCACACCAATTCCCATTCCTGATGATACTGCAACGCGAATAGCCTCATTACTTGCCATTTGCACGCTGTTACTCAGTACTAAACCGCGTCTTTGCAGTTCGCTCTCAAATAACATCCGAGTTGCAGAGCCAGGCTCTCTTAATAAAAAGCGGTATTTCACTAGCTCAGAAAGTGCAACGTGTTGTTGATTAGCTAATGGATGATCAGTAGGCACAATAAACTCAAGCGGGTTTTTTAAAAAGCGTGCCGCTTTTGCATGTTCAAGTGACGGTGGATGGCTAAATACATAAATATCATCTTCACCGCGTTCAAAGCGCGCTAACACCTCTGCTCTATTGCCAATCTCAAGAGGCAACTCAACATGAGGATGCAAATTACTATAGGGCCCGAGTAATTTTGGCAAAATATATTGTGCGGTATTCACCATGGCGATTTTACATCGCCCGCGCTCGCCCCCTTTGAGTTCAGCTAAAAAATCGTTGTAATCATCAAAGTGGCCAAACACTCGTTGGCAAGTCCTAAATAACTCATGCCCGGCTTCTGTGACATGCAGTTTTTGTTGCTGTATAATCACCAGCGGCTCATCTACAGCCTCTTGTAAACGTTTAATTTGCAGCGACACCGTTGGCTGAGTTAAGTGTAAACGCCTTGCGGTTTCACTGATCGAGCCGGTTTTTACTACACTCATAAACACTTCAAGCAGCCGAAAAGAAATATGTCTTAAATCCATCGCTATCACATCCCCTTTGGTATTAATCAACCCATAGATAATAACCTATAACTAACTACCAATCATTTTATTATTTACAATGTATGATTTTATCTACAATAGCGCGACTTTAAATTAATAGGAGAAAGGTGTGCCAGATATTGTTGTAATGTTTTTTGTTTTGGGTTTAGTTGCGGGGATTTTACGTTCTGATCTCGTTATTCCAAAAGCAACTTACGAGACCTTAAGTTTGCTGCTGATGCTGACCATAGGCTTAAAAGGCGGCATGGTATTACACGGCAATCTTAGTTGGCAATTATTGCCAGAAATGGGCTCGGTGATGCTGCTTGGCGCATTTATACCTTTAATGCTCTACCCTATTTTAAAATATGTGATAAAACTTTCGGTAGCGAACAGCGCAAGTATCGCCGCCCATTATGGCTCCGTAAGCGCGGGGACATTTGCAGTCGCCCTCGCTTATGCTGAATCGGCGCAGCTAGCAGTAGGTGCTGAAGTAACCCTGTATTTAGTGATGCTAGAGCTTCCCGCGATTATCGTAGGGCTGTTAATTTATCGACGACTTGATAAACAACATAGTGCCGATAATACCTTATCGCTTAAAGCACTCTGGCATGAAACCTTAACCAATAAGAGCGTTATTCTCCTCGTAGGCGGTGTTGTTATTGGTATGATGTATGGCACACAGCAAGGCAGCCAAGTAACTGGATTATTAACCAATAGTTTTAAAGTCGTGCTTGCATTATTTTTACTCGAAATGGGTTTAACGGCAGCGCAAACATTACGCCCTATACCTTGGCATCACTGGAAACTGACACTATTTGCTATAATCAGTCCATTAATATTAGGCGCGATTGGAGTCAGTGTCGGCACTTTATTAGCGCTTGAGTTAGGCTCAATCGTTATCTTGGGGAGTTTAGTGGCCAGCGCATCTTATATTGCAGCGCCTGCCGCTATAAAAGCCGCAATCCCCAAAGCCGATATAGGTCTGGCTATGCTCAGTTCACTAGGCATCACTTTCCCATTTAACGTACTTATCGGTATCGGTTTGTATCATCAACTTGCTGTTGCGATGCAATAAATTAAACAATAGATAAGGGCTATTTAGCCCTTATCTATCTATAGGTTAAGCAAGCTCGGGCCATTGAATTGACTTACTGTCTTTGCCATTTTTACAGCTAAGTGGATCATTACCTTTATAATTTTTGCATCCCCAAAACTGCCCTTTTGCGCTATTGCGTAATACCATTTCAGCACCGCATTTATCACACGTTGGCACTAGATGGTTACAGGCTGTATTTATACATAATTTAAACCCTGTATAGCGACTGCGAGTCATTGGGCTTTGGCACTGCTCGCACGATTTTTCTTTATGCTCACAACGTGGAAATAACGAACAGCCGTAGAATGGCCCAAAACGACCATTGTGTTTTTTTAATACCCCGCTATCACAGCGCATACAGTTTATATCTGCGATATGTAATTGATCAACATCACTAGTAAATTCATCCAGTTCTATGTCATGTTCAGCAATTAACTCCGAGACAAAACAACTGCTATTGGTCATATCAGCAATGATGTAGGCGCGGTGTTTTGCGCGCGTTAGTGCAACGTAAAATAACCGTCGCTCTTGTGCGTAAGCGAAGTTTTCTGGCGCTGGTAATAAAGCTTCGATAATTGCGGGCGCAACTTTTTCAGATGGAAAACCATGTTTACCCTTTTGTAATCCGATAATAATAACATGATCGGCTTCTTTACCTTTTGAGGCGTGAAAAGACTGCGACTGAATTTTTAACAACGGATATTTAACACTCATGGTTTTAATATCCGTATTTGTTGGTAGCTGAAACCAAAATCGCGCTAAAAAATACACGGTTGTGGGTTTACATGCCTTGCTGTGTATTGTGCAGAGTATGTCATCAATCGCACCATTTAATAGTTCAGGAATGTCACTGTAATAACTATTTTTATAACCAATAGACGCATTACTACTGCGCCTTAATAACGACACACTAGGATGTGAAACCTGAGTTAAAGAAGTAATCGTTTTATCAAGCTGCGCGGGATTTTTTCTAATAAATGCTGAGGCAACTTCACCAATTTTATTATTAAAACGAAACGTAAGATCCAGCGCCGTTTGCGTAGTAAAGCCAAAATACGTTGCAAACTCAGTGGTCAACTTAATATCAGCGCCGCTGAATCGGTAAATTGCTTGCCAATCGTCACCCACTGCAAATGCTGAACTACCTTTGTTGCTATCGCGAAGTGCTTTAACCAATCGTGCTCTTGGCTGTGATATATCTTGAAATTCATCAACCATAATATAACGCCAAGGCGATTTAAACTTGCCCGACTCAACATACTCGATTGCCTTGATAATCATATCATCAAAGTCAATTTCACCGCGCTGCTGCAAGTGAGCGTTGTAGTTAGATAAAATTGGTTTTAATAGCGCCAACGCTTGGGTTGTTTGTTTGGCGTCAAGGGAGCGTTTAATGACATCAACTTCATCAGCATCAGTTAAATAAGCCGCCTTATATAAACTCAGCAATTGACTAAATAACGCAGCTAATACGGTGATCCTGCCAGTTTCTTTTAAGCTTTCGAGCAGTGATTCTAAGGGCAATATCTGTGTTTTCACGCTCGCACTTAAAAGCGCTTGTTCAAGTTCGTTTAACAGCTTACCTTGTTTATGTTGCCCATAAGTCAAAGCTATACAGTGAGTGTTATTACTGGCATGAGTGGTATTTTTCCAATCAATTTCGCTATGGTATTGCGCTTTATCAATGTAAGGCGCAGTATTGCCAGCGTCATCGATGCCGTAATATTCAATGTAAATATCGTACTCAGGTAAATAAAAATCAGGCTTGTACTGTCTGCGTTCAATGGTTTTTACGTCAACTTTATAAGGCGCTTCGTATTGATAATCTATGCCGTGATAAAACAGCCAATTAGCTATATATAACTCACCAAAGCTTTTTACCTTGTCGCCTTTTAGGCTACGGATATCGTTATCATTTAAGTAGCTGTAATAGTCACCCAATGTTTTAAAATCAAATTCATTTTTTTCAACATAATAGTATTTACTAAAATAATCTAAAACCAGATGACGATACTCGGCACTGTTTTCAATCAATGATTCAAAGCACTGCTGCACCCATTTTGCTTTCGCTTTTTCGTCTTCTGCAAATACACTCATAGTCGGTTTAGCACGTTCAACTTGTGAGATAATCGCCAGTCCGACACTATGAAAAGTAGCGGCTTTTATTTTATCGGTGGCGAGCTTATTTTCGATCCGTTGATCCATTTCATCAGCAGCTTTGCGACCATAGGCCAGCAATAAAATATCACTGTAACTTGCCTGCTGACTTTGCACTAAAAACCCAGCCCTGCCAATCATAACACTGGTTTTACCGGTGCCTGCGCCAGCCAATAACAAGTTATTATCGTCATCAATCACACAAGCACGTCTTTGACCTAGTGTTAATGGATTTGCTTCAACACGGTCAAAAAAAGCGTGGTGTAGGTTAAGTTGCTTAGTAACGTATTTTTGTTGTAGATACTGGGTAAGTGCAGCATCCCAGTTTGCATATTGCTCTAATACGTTTATTTTTTTATCCACTAAAACAAATGCGGGGCTGATTTTTATCCACGGCAACCAACGATCATGCTCTTGCTGTGCCAACCGCTGAATACGACTAACATAAGACTGGCGTAAATATCGCTGCTTGACCAGTTTTGTTATTTTATTAAGAAAAGTGTCAAGCTTAGCTTCATTAGCGTTCACCCAATAGCGTTCAAATTCAGTTTTAAATTTACGGTGAGCACCATATGCCAGCAGCGAAAATGTATGATTTTGTTGTGCCGTAACAAAAGAAATCGTTTGACCAAACAAGCCGAAAGCAAACGACGGCGGTGCCTCCAAATCACTCCAACTTATTTGTCTAGTTGAGTTACCTTGGAGAATAGTCAACATATGGTGATCAAACGCCAACATGGCTTTATTAGAAAACATCCTGCCAAACAGGCTAACTGCAATAGAATTCATTACTGCTGAATTCCTAAATAAAAAGAGTGAATTACCGGTATTTTAAGTTAATCAGCTGGATAAGTGTGAAAATAACGGCAATTATTTTAGCGTAGTTTTTCATCTGGATTTAAAAAGAACATTTTCTTCCAGCCTTGGCTTTGCGCGGTCATTAACCATGGGTACGGCAGTAGCGATAAAATAGAGTAATGTACGTGAGGTTGTTTACCTGCCGCATTCCCCGTGTCTCCTAAGCTACCAATCACCTCACTGACTGCAACATAGTCTCCTGCACTTACCGAATAACTTTCTAAGTGGGCAAAGTAATGCAGTCGCCACTTAGGCCCAAGTAATGCCACCACTTTACCACCGCGCTTTAGCTCACCTGAATACAGCACCACACCACTTACCGAAGCAACCACTGCCGTGTGTTTTTTGCCAAAAATATCTATCCCTTTGTGTACACCTGATTTACCCCAAGGGCTATACCAAAAGGTATTATGATGCCAATCATTTGCTGTTGCACCTTTGACTGGGATCACTATTTTTTCAGGTATGAGCAGCCCAATAACAAGGACTGTAAAGAACGTTAGTCCCATGTACTTCATCACTTTCATTACAACTTCCTTGAAATAGTTTAACAGTGAAATAGTTCATTATTGTTTGATACGTGTGCAACCAGCCACTCACACAACTCATGTGTTAAACTATCTTTTTTAAGCTGTAATTGGTCTACCTGCTGCGTTTTAACCGCCGTTAGCCATGCCTCTAGCATTGACTCAAAGCCCCGTTTATATAGCGTTGCTTGCCAATCATTTTGCATCGCGCTCTGCTGTATTCCATTGACCATAGAAGTCATATTGGTTAGCGATTCAAACCGCCACTTTTCATTCAAAGCAGTTATTTCAACCACTTCTTCATTACAGCCACTTAATCTATCCATAGCGCCTTGAAATAACCGCCCTTCAAACTCAAAACTAACATGTATTGCTGCCAATAAGCCTTGTGGATCTAGCTGTGAAAACACCTGTAACTGGGTAAGTTGATCAAAACGCTCTACATTTGCAAAATGGCATAAACTATCAACCACATGGATGAAGTCATCAAAAATAAAAGTGCGCGGCTGTGCTGGTAAATTTAAGCGGTTTTTTTGCCATTTAAGATGGCGTATTTGTGGCTTTGCAATATCGGCCATAATTGGTAAAAAGCGACGATTAAAACCTAAAAATAATGGCGTGTTATGTTTAGTTGCTAACGCAATAAGTTCACTTACCTCACTAAAACTATACGCTAATGGCTTATCCACAAACGTAGCGATTTTTTGTTCAAGTGCCTGCTTCGCAAACGTAAAATGAGACTCAGTATTAGTGTGGATCATCACCCCATCGGGCTTACACGCCAGTACCGCTTGGTAATCTGTAAAGCACTTTTGAACCCGATACTGCTTCGCTAACTGCGTTAATGTTGTCAGGTTTCGTGTACAAAAAATAGGATCGATCTGTGCATGTTGCGTGGCAATAGGTAAATATGCTTTTTGTGCTATATCCCCAAGCCCGACTAAAGCGATTGTTAGCTGGTTCATTTTTACTACTGCCTCTTGATGAAAAATAAAAACACAGCATACCAAGTTATTATTTAGATTGATAAAACAACTACAAATTTTAAACAATTTCGCTAAAAAAATGATACCAAAATGACGTAAATAACCGGTTTATTTACCTAACTAACCGTTCTAAATAAAATGTTGAGTAAATATTCAAATATAACTTTACTTGTGTTCAAAATCGGATTAAATTCGCCGCAAAATTAACCAACCAAAAATAATTGCCAGCTATTAAAACATTCCAACGCAATTATTTATGCCCTTTAAATCGGATTCTTTAATGGTTGAGCTCGCTGCCGGTCATAAACCAAATAACCCACTTGCGCCTGTTATTGGTTTGTCTTTTTTTGCTATTGCCTCAGGCTTTTTAATGAGTCTAATTCCTTTATCATTGAGCGCCTTTGGGCTTGATAATGAACTTGCCTCTTGGTTAGCTAGTGTCTTTTATCTTGGCTTATTAATTGGTGCTTTTTTTATTGAGCGTATTGTTGCAAGAGTAGGCCACCGTCATGCTTTTCTGGCATTTCTGGGGTTATTAATTTTCAGTGTTGCAGCACAGCTTATTTTACCTAATGCCAACGTGTGGCTTTTAGCCCGCTTTGTAGCTGGTATCGCCGTAGCTGGGGTATTTGTGGTGGTTGAATCTTGGTTACTAATGACTGACACTGCCAAAGCACGAGCTAAACGATTAGGCCTGTATATGACATCCCTGTACGGTGGCAGCGCCGTTGGCCAACTAGCTATCGATCCGCTTGGCACCAGTGGCCCACTCCCCTATTTGTTTGTTATTGCTCTATTATTTTTAGCGATGTTAGCACCGCTGCTGATTAAATCAGGGCAACCGCAAAGTCAGCACTCGCAAAAGCTACAATTAACTGAGTTAAAAAAGCTCAGTCGCCCAGCAATTTTAGGCTGTTTGGTATCAGGATTAGTACTTGGCCCAATATACGGTTTAATGCCAGTATATATCGCTGCCCAAAGTGAGCAGGCCGCTTTTACTGGCACCTTGATGGCGGTGATTATTTTAGGCGGTATGTTAGTACAGCCGTTGGTGAGTTATTTATCAACACGAATGGCAAAAAGCTTATTAATGGCATTATTTTGTTTATTTGGCGCGATGGGTGTAGTTGGTATTATGCAAGCTGTACACTTCAACGTATTGATGGCCAGTTACTTTATTTTAGGGGCTGCAAGTTTTGCACTCTACCCCATTGCCATCACCTTAGCCTGTGACGCATTGCCAATCGAAAAAATAGTCTCAGCAACGGAAATTATGTTACTGAGTTACAGCTTTGGCTCGGTCTTTGGGCCTTTGCTTGCTGCCAACTTATTTGCTTCAGCTAACGGCATTATGTTGTATTTAGGCGGTTGTTTATTCACAACCTGTATTTATATGCTGATCAAAAGCCTTAAAGGCATCTCCACTGACAATACCCCTGTGGCAGGATAAGCCATAGCCTAATAACGCAAAAACCCCATGCTGAGTTAACAGTATGGGGCTTTAATTCAAGTAATAAGGCCTAATTTATAACGATAGGTATTCTTTAGCACGAGTAAGGTTATGCGATACCATCGCGCTATCAGCCATTTGTGCAGCTTCATATAAATCTGAAAGACCAGCGGTATCATTTTTAGCCATCATACGTGATACACCGCGATTACTTAATGCAAACGATGTTAATTCACGTAATTTCATTTTTGGGCCTTCGCTTTGTTTTAGCAACGCAATCGCTTTAGTACAAATAGTTTCTGCTTGCGCGTAATTTTTTGATTTAACGTTTAGTGCGCAATTATTAAATGATTGTTCAACTGGCTGTGGTGCTGTTGCTGTCTCAATAACCATTAATTTGTAATCACTTTGATCAGCCATAGCAACAGCTGAACATGTTAATAGTGAGCTAAGAGCAATAGTTTTGATAAGTGTACGTTTCATGATTATATTCCTATTTGATTATTTGCCTAAATCGTGTCGTATCTGGTGCCTACAATTGAACTTTAGAGTGTTAGCTCAATTTCAACAAACGATAAAAATAAACCTAATAGGTGAAGAAAATTAACTTATAGACTTTAGTCTAATAAAACAGCTTCCTCGCTCTGTTAATATTAATTGCATTAAATTATTGACCTTATAGCTTCACGAAAATAACTCAATAACAGGGCAAAAATTATGACGTATAGTTGTTCTCTGCAATTGCTCTTGCATTGCTCTACCTTTTGCCTCCATGAATTTACTTTAACGCAATTATTGAGCTATTTGATCAGCAAGAATGCCCATATTTTTAATAGATATACTATAGCTGCTTGAATAGCTAAATCGCGCAATTTTGTTCAAGTTTTTATATTTCAATCTGCTTATACTCAAGCAATAGGTGATTAGCGAAGAGTGCGAAGCAAATGAATCAATTTCAGTACATCAACGATAAAACATTAAACCAGTTTACTTTGCTTGATGCGAAGATGACCGACTTTAGCTACTCAAAACATGCCCATGAAGAGTACTCACTGGGTGTTACCTTAAAAGGTCGGCAAGATTTTTTTAGTCAAAGAGCCTTTCACAAAAGTCCAACTGGCGGAGTAATAGTATTTAACCCAGAAGACGTTCACGATGGTCACTCAGGTTTAACAGAACATCTTGAATACGTTATGCTCTATGTACACCCAAATGAATTTGAACCAATGTTTAAAGCATTGGGTTACACCAAACATGCAACGCCAAGAGTCGCTACACCTTTGCTGGCAGACCCACAATTAGCACAGCAGATTTTAGCGCTCAAACAACTTATCAGTGGTAACAATTACACAACCATTGATACCGAAAACACGCTGTTTAATATTGCTCATTCAATCATCAAACAGACAGGCTGCGCCATAGAGCCGCTGGGGCTCAGTTCAAGAAAAGACACTTTATTACTTAAAGCAAAAGACTACATTATGGCGAACTTAGGTCATGACATCTCAATTGATGATATCGCTGGTGTCGCTACTATGTCGAAATATCATTTCATTAGGCTGTTTAATAAGCAGTTTGGCCTAACGCCTTATCAATATGTGGTGAACTGTCGGATAAATATGGCCCGAAAATATATCGAATCAGGCGCACGAGCATCTCAGGTCGCATTAGATTCGGGCTTTGCCGATAACAGCCATTTAAATCGCCATTTCAAGCGTATTTATGGTTTAACTCCTAAACAATACCAATTACAACTTTCGCTCTAAACAATAAGGGATCAAAATGTTAGAAATATTCGCTTATGCAATAGGTATAATGTACACCCCTGGACCCATCAATCTGCTCGGTTTACAAAGTGGCATCAATAATAAAACCACGGCACATTTAGGCTTTTTCTCAGGTGTAGCCACCGCGATGCTAATCTTATTTATATTACTAGGCTATGTGGGTATAGAGTTGATCCCGGCGAAAATATTACCAGTTTTAAGCTTTGCAGGTTGTTTATATATACTATATATCGCGGTTAGAATTGCTAAAACACAGGTCAATTTTAACAATCAAAAAACCACTACAAAATCGCTGTCATTTAGTAACGGCTTATGGATGCAGCTACTTAATCCCAAAGCACTGGCTGCGACATTACCCATCACCACCATTCAATTTCCAGCAGCGGATATATCAGGCATGGCAGTCATCGTTTGGTCATGTATCCTCGCATTACTAGCGTTTGGCGCTCCTGCGAGTTACTCATTAGCTGGCCATGCTATTGGTAAACATATGACAAACTCAAAATACTTTAAAATAATTAACTTAGTCATGGCTGTTTTGCTGGTCGTGGTTGCCATTGATATAGCCCTCACACACGTATTAGTACAGTAATTATGATTATTACTTCACTCAGTATGAGTGAAGTAAACAGTTAACTATCCTGCTTGAATCTCTACCTGCTTAATCTAAACCTTTTGATGAACGCACCACTGAATTCTAGCTGTTAAAAATAACATCTTGAAGATTACTTTCTGATAATTTCACATTTTTAACACTACAACCTTGCAACTACACCTTTAAGAGTAAGCATAACGGTTATTAAAAACCATATAAATGTAATATAATACCATATGATTACTTTGGCTCCTCTGCTAATCTACAAAGGAAATTAGTTTTTCTATATCAACCTGAACTCTGGTTAACATTTTAACTAACAGTTTGTTCTTATTTTATAAACTTATATTTCACCTTTCCATCCATAGACTTCCAGTGATAATAAAACGAATTTAAGATATAAGCATTTGATTATTAAATAAATCGAACGCTGGAAATAGCTGCTGGAAATAGATTTATTATCCACAGTTCAAATTATATTAATGGTTCATATTGTGTTCTTTACAGCGTCCCAGTCTTCACTGTTAAGAATATAATATGCTTAACCCCAACTAGAAGGTGTGATTATCAATGTTCAAAAATTTAAACTTAGGGAAAAAAATAGGTGTTGGCTTTGCAACGGTACTTTGTTTGTTATTAGTCGTTGTTGGCATCAGCATGAAAGCATTACAAAAAGCCAGTTCAGAAACAGATGAATACCAAAAAATAACGCAAGTCACTACTCTAGCAGGTAGAATTCAGGCCAATATGCTGATGATGCGAATGTCAGCCTCTAAATTTCTGCGCAATAAGGATTCCGAGTCAGTAAAAAGCTTTAAAGAGCGCTTTAATGCCACAATGCAATTTACTACAGATAGTAAAAACGATATCAGCGACCCCAAAATGAATGCTGTAATTGACCAAATATTACAGTTGATAAAAGAATATAATCAGGCGTTTGAGAGCGTTGTAGTATTAATGGATGATATACAAAAAAAACGTATACCTGCCCTCAGTCAATACGGTGAAGATGTGCGCCGTGAATTAGATTCAATTACCGACACGGCGTTTACTGATAACAGCCTGACCTCTTCGTATCAGGGCGCAAGTGCACTAAGTTCAATGCTAACTGGCCGTATTTTTGTACTTAAGTTTATTGGGTCGGTTAACAACAAAGACTACCAAGCTGCAATGAACTTTTTAGTCAACGATCTAAAAGGCGAGTTAGACACGCTCGATAGCAATCTACAAAATCCGCAAAGAAGAGCATCTCTTAAAAAAGCGATGCAAAGCTATAACTCATATATTAATCACCTTAAAGAACTTAATGAGCAGTTAATTAAGCAGAACGATATTTCACAAAATACCTTAGATATGATTGGCCCAAAAGTCGCGAATCTAATTGAAGACATTAAGTTGGAAATGCTGAGTAAGCAAACCGCTCTTGGCACTGAATTAAAAGAGGCTATTAGTTATAGCTTTTATTTTTTATTATCAATATCGCTACTCGCTATTGTTATCGGTATTGCAGCTGCAATGATGTTATCCCGCATTATTACCAAGCCAATTCATGAAGCAGTAGCAGCTGCAAATCAGCTAGCAAAAGGTCAACTTAATATAAATATACAAAACACTGCAAACGACGAAACTGGCTTGCTACTTAATGCTATTACCAATACAGCAAACAATTTAAAAGCAATGATCTCTACAATTACAAATGCAAGTAAAGAGCTTGAGTCTGCTTCACAAGAGCTTGCTGCGGTAACAGATCAAACCTCGCAAGGGATCCGCAATCAAGAATCTGAAACAGATATGGTTGCAACCGCTATGAATGAGATGACCATAACTGTGCGTGATGTAGCTAATAACGCAGCTCAAGCAGCCGATGCAGCAAATACTGCAAGTAACGAAGCCGTATTGGGTTACCAAGTTGTCAAAGAAACTATTTCCTCAATAAATAAACTTTCAAGTAATATTAATGATTCATCGTCCGAGTTAAGCGGTGTGCAACAATCTGTTGAGAGCATTAGCACGATATTAGATGTGATCAAAGCGATTGCCGAGCAAACTAACTTATTAGCCTTAAATGCTGCTATTGAAGCTGCCAGAGCTGGTGAGCAAGGTAGAGGCTTTGCAGTTGTTGCCGATGAAGTTCGTTCACTAGCATCTAGAACGCAAAATTCAACGGGTGAAATACATAATATAATCAAACAACTACAAACTGGCACAAATAGCACAGTGGCAACAATGGGTATAGGTAAAGAAAATGCCTTAGTATGTGTTACTCAATCTGAAAAAGCCAGTGCAGCACTTGAGTCAATTACAAATAGTATTTCAATCATAAACGACATGAATATACAAATAGCCAGCGCCGCAGAGCAACAAAGCTCTGTCGCCGAAAGCATTAATCAAAATGTTGTCAATGTGAAAACTATTTCTCAAGAAAACTCAGTTGCAGCAAGTCAAACTAAGAGTTCGAGTGAGGATATCGCCCGTTTAGCAACGCAATTAAATCAATTGATCGTTAAATTTACTGTTTAATGTCATTTTTATATGTAACTGTCTGGTGAAGATTAATTACCGCACAGTTACAGTGCCAGCCAAAATGACTTGTAGAGCTCCATAACCCTTTACCAAATATATAGTTAGCTTGAGCTTTGGTTTAAATATTTAATAACATGTTGATTAAAAATCAATATTCGTTTTACTCTCCAGCCAGAGATAGATTTATCATCAACAGATCAGAATAATTAATGCTTGCTGTGGTCATACTGAATAAGCTAGATTACGCGCTTTTTAAACTATACTTGAGGGACTATTAAGCAGTGAGGAACTTTATGTCGGTATTCAACTGGTACAATGCGTCAATAAAGCAAAAAATTGGTGGATTATTTGTTTTTTTATTAACGTTTTTGTTTTGTGTTATTGTTTTTTCGGCCTATAAAGTAAATCAAATAGAGCGTGAAATGCGCGTAGTGGCTTTTCTGGATATTCCGTTAAGTCAGTTAATGCAACAAGTGGAATTCATAGAGCTTGAACAACACCTGCAATTTGAGCAATTTCAACTAAAAAACAAAATTGATGATAAGCCGCTCAACCCACATCAACAATTTGCTTTTGAAAAACAAAAAATAAAACAATTGCTCGATAAAGCGGTAGCAATGATTAATCACTCATTAGCATTAAAAGAAGTCATATTACAGCCTGAAGCACATCAAAAAGTGGCCACCACAATTGAAAACTATACGCAAAAAAGTGACGAGTTCGAAAACTATTTAGAAAATGTTTACCAACAAAATCAACTTACTGAGCAAGCGCGGTTGCAAGTCGAAACAATGGCAACTGAGCTAGAAAGTGCAGAAAAACAAATAATAGCGCAATTAAATAAATTAACCTCTGATGATGCGTATTACACAGATCAGCACGAAAAAGACTTTCTATTTGTCAGCAGCTTACTCGGTATATGCGCCATCATCCTAGGCTTGCTGTTAACGACCTTTATTATTCAAATTATTTTACGTCGTATTCAACGCATCCAATCTAATATCGAAACGTTAAACTCTTCTGTTGAACACCATGAGTTACCCTTGGAACTTCAAAAAAAGATCAAAACTAAAGATGAGCTTGCAGCATTAGAACACGATATAAAAATTGTTATATCACGTTTGAATCAGGAAATGACTAGCCGTGAGGAAATTGAAAAACAATTAATAATATTAGCAACCCAAGATCGTTTAACCGGTGTATTTAACCGACACAAGTGGGAAGAACAAATAGAAAACCAGATCAATATGGCAGCACGAAGCGAATATCTATTTGCTTTAATAATATTGGATATTGATCACTTTAAACAAGTTAACGACCAATATGGCCATCAAATAGGTGATAAGTTATTAAAACATCTTGCGACACAATTACAGCCACAAATACGCACCATGGATATGCTGTTTCGTATCGGTGGCGAAGAGTTTGCAATTATTTCCCCCACACAAGATAAGCAACAAGCCCATCAACTTGCAGAGCGATTACGAATGTATATTAGCGAATTAGATGAAGTGAGCTTACCTAAAGTGACCGCAAGCTTTGGGGTAACATGTTATCAGGCAGATGACTCGAGTTCAGTTATTTTTAATCGCGCAGATAAAGCACTCTATGAGGCAAAAGCACAAGGTCGTAATTGTATCGTAGTCGCTTAACTTGTATTGGCTGTATTATTTAGGCTGGCTTTACACACATGTAAATACCTATGTTGATACTGTTAACTGGCAAACTCAATACAATATTCTGCCGGCTCTATTTGTACTTGAGTTACATACAAATCATTGGGTAGCTGCACATTATTAGCCATATCAGCTGAATTAAGCGCGTTGAGGTTAGCCATTAACGCTTGCCGCTTTTCGACCCACTCACTAGGAAAGCACGGATTATCAATAAAATGTGATACTGCTCTGAACTCAAAGTAGATCGTTCTACGTATAGCTGAACCTTTCTGTCTTCCTGATGCATGAACCGTGTTTACATGGTGAATTACCACATCCCCTGCATTGGCCGTAATATCCACACCCTGTAATTGTGCAATGGATAGCTGGCGCTTTAAATCACACACACTTGCTTGGCTACAATGAGACCGCGGGATCACTGTTAACGCCCCTTGCTGCGCTATAGCCTCATCTAAATATACCCCAACGGTAAAAATAGGCTCTTGAGTTCTCACCGCCATATCGCGGTGCCAATCAAATCCGCGTGCATCTAATGAATTTTTTATCACAAGTGACTCATAGCTAGGCAAAACAGCTTCGCCGATAATCGCTTCAACGTAACTCATTAGTTCGGTTTGCGCTAGCAGTTGAGCAAATTGTGGCTGAAATTGAAAAAGCTCATTAACGCGATAAACAAAAGGCTCATCTGCAGTTTGCATAACAGCAATATTATCCAATGGTAAACCGGCTACATAGTGTGACTGTGCTTGAGCAACCAGCTCATCACAAAAGTGCTGCAGTTTTGTGATTACACTTGGTTTAAGTACTTGTTTAATTTTTACAAAACCCTGCTGCTTAAACCGTTCAACCACTAAATTGGTTTGCATATTTAATATCTCCTTTTAATATACAGGTACTTAAATTTGTAGTCCGGCGCTATTAATAACTAAACAGGCTGTATTTCACTTTCCCAACAGTTCAGAAAAGTAATAAAAAAGCATACTAACCTTGCTCAAATCTAGCTAGCACATATTCGATGAATAATCTGACGCGCAATGGTATATGGTCACGATCCCGATATAACATAAATAAAGTGCGTGCCTTGCTTTGCCAATCAGGCAAAACATGCTGAAGCTCACCTTGAGCTATCATTGGTAATGCATAATAGTCAGGAATATAACCAATCCCCAAGCCTTTTTTAACCGCGTGTGTGAGCATTTGAATTTCATCAAGCTCTAAACGAATGCCCTTACTGGGTTGAAAATCATAAGCGTCATCATTTTGTTTATTTACTAATTGCCAAATAGACATCGGCTGGCAAATCACAGCGCTTTTTGCACATAAATCAGTGGGATGCTTAACACTGTCGGCCACCGTCTGCGAATTACTGCACAAAATAAAGTGAATATCTTTTAGTGGCCTCGCAATCCAATTATCAACCACCGTATTACCCACCCTAAACACCACATCCATTGCTTGCGCTTCAATATCAATTAAAGTATTCGAGAGCCTAATATCTAGTTGGATCTCAGGATATTGCAGTAAAAAATCATAAAAAATATCCCTTAAAAATTGCGAGCCGGCATTAATAGGTGCACTGATTATGATCTTACCTTTCGGTTGATTCTTCTCGATATGAAGATCATCATTAATGCCATCTAACTCAGCAAACAATGCACTCGAACGTTGGTAATACAGCTCCCCCATATGGGTCAGCGATACGCGATGAGCATCACGGTTTAACAATCTAAGCTGTAAATCATCTTCAAGTTGTCGAATACGACGGCTCAATGTTGATAAAGGCACTGATAAAGCCAGTGCAGCATCTTTAAAACTTTTTAAATGGGCAACAATACAAAAATAGCGTAAATCGTCTAGTGAATATCTATATTTCATTTTTGGAATCTACCCTCTTATTTTTGCTTGTTTATCCACATTATGGAAAGTAATACACTTGCCGCAACTTTTCAACATCTCTGGATTGCTGATGAACTTCTCAGCCAACACAAAGGCTATTTTACTCTTGTTATTATGTGCATTTTTTTGGGGAAGTTGTTTTCCTATTGGTAAACATGCATTAAATCAAGTACACGCACTGACTTTAGTATTTTGGCGCTTTAGTATTGCCGCAACCTGCTTGGCTATCTACTTAAAAATAATTAACAGTGCAAAACCGAGTTTAACGTTCAACCAATGGGCTTGGGTGATTATTGTTAGTGCTGTTGGCGTAGGTGGCTTAAACCTAGGTTTATTTACCGGGCTGGAACATACCAGTGCCGCAAACGGCTCGTTAATAATGGCGCTGAGCCCACTTTCAACCTCATTAATAAGCTCAGTTGCAAAGCGCTCAATGCCTACTGCAGCACAATGTTTTAGCTTAATCGTTAGCCTATCAGGTGTATTATTAGTTATCACCAATGGCGACTTAGCCGTGCTTTTGAATATGCAAATCAATGCCGGCGACAAAATGATCTTTTTAGGTATGTTAGCTTGGAGTTCATACACTTACTTTAGCCAAGGTATCAATCAGTACATGCCTGTATTGCCTTATACTTTTGTTAGTATGCTAAGTGGTGCAACAATCATTGGCTTAATGTGTTTAGTGACCGCCAATGTACACCCGCTTAGCGAACTCAGTAATAGCTCAATGGTAGGTATTTTCGATGTTATTTATATTGGCTTATTTGGAACTGTTGCCGGCTATCTTCTGTGGCTGAATGGCATACGCCAACTTGGCTCAGCGAATGCGTCGTTATTTTTTAACTTCGTTCCGGTATTTGCCATGTTAACAGCATTTTTGATGGGCCAACCAATTACAGAACTACAATTAATTGGCATTATTGTTGTGATCATCGGCTTATTACTGCCACGAATTGTTACCCCAAAACGCATTCCTGAACCTTGTAAATAACAAGTAATACAGCACCAGCTCATGATATATAGCGATGGGTTACCTACAACTCTATCGCTATTTAACCGCGTATTATTTTAGGATAAACAAGTAAGTGTGGCAGTTACTCTTTAAATAGAAAGAGTTACAATAATGCATTAGCAGCACACATAAACACCAAAGAGCAAAAAAAATGAAAAATAACGACACCTTTAAAACTATCGCCACCTTAATTTTTAAGCAGCTTTATAAGCAGTTTCCAACACCAGTCAATTTAGATCCGAAAGCTATTATAGAAAGTGCATCAGCAGAGCAAATCGAATCAGTTAAAGGCACAATTGCGTTTCTTAACTACGAGGGCTATATTTTTGCTACCCCAAGCGCGACTTTTTTATTAACTGAAAAAGGCTTTGATCACGCTTTATGTCCAAAGTTTTAAATATTAAATCAATACGTTAGCCTATAGTTCACTAAGGCTAATCACATAAAAAAGCCCTAGTTGACTAGGGCTATTAAATACAATTGACTGTTCTACTTTGTTTTTTTATCTTTATCTAAACGCTTTTGTAAGCTCAATGCTGCATCCGCTGCAAGTATGCGCATAAACTCAGAGCCATTGCTTTGCTCGCCCTGCCCGGCACCTATTACAATTTCAGGCACTAAACGACTATTACCTAAACTGGTGAATAAAGCAGTTTGAATTTTAACTTCAGCTTTTAGTGTTTCATCAAACACATACTTAGGATCAAGGGCTGCCGATTTAGCCCGTTGACGCGCTTCGGCAAGTACATCCATCCCCATCGCTTCTAAGCGCTGCTGTTTTAAGATCTCTGCTTGCTCTTTAGCCAATTCAGCTTTCACCGCTACGCGTTGCTGCGCAGAAATAATTGCATTCGCTTTTACTCGTTCAGCATCAATTTGTTCTTTGATTTTTAACTTTTCTGATTCTGCGCGCTGTTTAGCAATCGCTTGTTCACCTAGAGCAACTTCAGTACGGGCTTGTTGTTCAGCTTTTTTTAAATTCTGTCTTGCTAAAGCTTCATCAGCAGCCGCTTGCTTTTGTGCCTCAAGTCTTGCATTAACCTTACTTTCATAGTCAATATCAATAATACTGGCGTCAACCACTGTAATACCATACGCACCTAAAATAGGCGCATTACGTAATGCATTACCTTCTGAATCCTTTTTGATATTGATCGTGACACGTTGCTGTTTACTCAAATTATTTAGCTCATCCGTTTTATCACGTTCACCGCTACTAATAATTTGTTCAGTCACAAAAATACCATTAGTAAGTTGATCTGCAAAATCTTGGCTTAATTGACCATTACCACCAGAATAATGCTGCTCTACAGACATCATCCGCGCAGATGCCTTTACATTTTCAGTGGTAGCGCGCATTAATAAGTTTGAGATCAAGGTTTCTTGCGAACCAAACTCTTCATGGATCTTAAGTAATCCACGTAAAGAACCAGATTCACCAGCAGGCACATTACCAGGTAACCTAAATCGCGACACCCCTCTTGCACCGCCTGTTGTTGTATCTAAAAATCGAATCGGAATTAGCGGCACAATGGCGCTTGCTGTAGCACTACTGTCGCCAGTAAAGTTAATTGAAATAACTTTTTTATAAGCAGATGTAGAACCAAAAGCTTTTAAATAAGGTCCAGCCTGATCGATAACAGTTAAGTTACCCGTAAATGCCGATTGATGAACTAAACGTTCATCAGCTTCATTCCATGAAATAACTTGCGACATAAGCGTAGCAATTACAGCTAATACTATAAAAATAGCACTCACTAAAATAACATTACGACGACCAAATCGACTTATAAAAGAACTTTTATTGCCTTGAGGGGTTACAGCTTGCTGACTATCCATTTTTATTACTCTCCATATCTAATTTTTTCTTAACAAAGTAAATAATTTCTTGCTCACTTAGTTGCCCGCAAAAACTACCAGAGCGATGCAACTCGATGAAAGTTGTTAAAATATCTTCTTTGCTTTTAAGCACTTCATTTTCGGTTTCTTGGGTTTTATTCTTTTCTGTTAGCTGGGTAATTAACTCATCTACAATCGTGTCTTTATCAAATAACACATTGTATTCTTTAAATTTATTAATCCTATTTTTATGCATGTTACTGTAAATTATATACAAAGCAGCGCACAAAATAATGATGAGTATCGTTATCCCAATAAGGTAAAAAATCATAAAATCTACTTATATTGTTTTAATATTGGGGGGGTTGGTAATAAGTGTAAAAATGGTTTACACCTGTTAAGCCGAGTATTATACAAGGTAACAGGAACAAAATGCAGGTTTTAAAATACCAAGAAGAAATATAATTTCTCTAATTGTATAAGTAATAACATATAAGTGAGTTTTACGGTTGGCTCAGAAGAGAAACACTTTAAAAAACAAAAAACCACGTTGGCTTAGCCTAACGTGGTTTTGTCTTTAATCGTTTATAAAAACAATTATAAAGAAAGGTATTCTTTAGCGCGCGTCAGGTTATGAGAAACCATTTCGCTATCAGCGATTTGTGCCGCTTCGTATAAATCAGAAAGACCAGCCGTATCATTGTTTGCCATCATACGTGACACACCACGGTTGCTTAATGCAAATGATGTTAGCTCGCGAACTTTCATACGTGGACCATTACTTTGCTTTAGCAATGCAATTGCTTTGGTACAAATTTCATCTGCTTGTGCATAATTTTTTGATTTCACATTTAATGCACAGTTATTAAATGATTGTTCTACTGGCTGAGACGCTGCCGCATTATCAATAATCATTAATTTGTAATCACTTTGATCAGCCATAACAGCCGCTGAGCAAGTAAATAATGAGCCAAGTGCGATGGTTTTGATTAGTGAACGTTTCATGATTATATTCCTATTTGGTTTGAGTCGTGTCATATCGTCTGGGTTGCCGACAACTGAACTTTAGAGTGTTGGCTCAATTTCGACAAACGATAAAACTAAACCCGATAGGTGAAGAAAATTAACTTATAGACTTTAGTCTAATAAACGAACTGATATTCTATTTATTAACGGCATTAAATTGTTCATATACGCCTGACAATGAAATATTACTGGACTTGTACGTAATCGCTATTAGTATTGAATATAAGATAAGTTGTGGACTTTATATTTAGTTTCAGCAACTTAATTATAAAAATAATAATTCTCTTGTTATTTTCAAAGTTGAAATCCTCAACTTGGCTAAACGAGCCTCTGATTGCCGAGTCCCAATTATATAAATTAGCTGCAAACATGCTTTTAAGCTCTTTCTAGTCGTAACAATCTGAAAATAAGCAATTGATGATGAATTCCATCTGAGTAATGAGAAAAGCTGTAAAGTATAGAACATGATAAAAAGGTAAAAAACATTCGTGGCTAAAGCACACTCCTACTTATAGGGCCAAAAAGCTCAACAACAATTTAAATATTGCTTTTAATTTAGAGCACTGATTTATAAAAGCTTTAACGCTGATACTCGCCCTTGCTTTCTCGACCAAAAAATACGCCAGCAAGCTTAACGCCTACGATAATGCTCTTGTAGCTCGCAGTAAAATTTTTTCGGGCTAAAACTCAACCTACAATTGAATGTATTCATAGTTATGAGTTTTTAAGCAGGCTTTTCTTTTAATGATTAATTAGGTTTCGCAACACTTAAGCCAAGCTACCCGAGAATAGTATGATTACCATCATTTCATCATCCAAACCTATAAACTCCCTCGCCTGTATGCCATAATCTAAATAATTCATGAATTTAGTAACTTGGCGGTATTACAACCGCTTCAAGCTAACTTAAAGGGTTTTTAAATGGCTTATCAAGAGCAAAATCAAGCAACTATTTATTGGCACGATTATGAGACCTGGGGGGCGAGTCCGCAAAAGGATAAGCCGAGCCAGTTTGCGGGTGTTCGTACTGATCTTGATTTAAACATTATTGGTGAGCCGCTGATTGAATATTGCAAACCTGTAGCTGATTATTTACCGCATCCTGAGGCATGTTTGATCACCGGTATTACTCCGCAAGTGGCGATGCAAAAAGGTTTAGTTGAGGCTGACTTTATTGCCAAAATTCATGCTGAGTTTAGCGTGCCAAATACCTGCGTGGCCGGTTATAACAGCATTCGTTTTGATGATGAAGTAAGTCGTTACAGCTTTTATCGTAACTTTTACGACCCTTACGAACGCGAATACAAAAACAATAACAGCCGCTGGGATATTATAGATTTAGTGCGTGCTTGTTATGCACTGCGCCCTGAAGGTATTGAATGGCCGTTAAAAGAAGATGGTAGCCCAAGCTTTAAGTTGGAACATTTAACCGTTGCTAACGGCATTGAACACGCTGCGGCACATGATGCACTAAGCGATGTAACCGCGACGATTGCTTTGGCTAAACTAATAAAAGAAAAACAGCCAAAACTGTATAACTTCTTTTTTAGTTTGCGCGGTAAAAAAGCCTTAGCTGAGTTAGTTGATGTGTTTAATATGACGCCGCTGGTGCATACTTCATCACGTATTCCTGCTACCCAAGGCTGTACCAGTTGGATTGCGCCAATGAGCTTTCATCCGACTAATAAAAATGCAGTAGTGTGTTTTAACTTAACCGAAGATCCGCAGGTATTACTCGATTTATCAATTGAAGAGTTGCGCACCCGCCTTTATACCAAGCGCAGTGAGCTTGCCGATGATGAACTGCCTGTTGGTTTAAAACTGGTACATTTAAATAAATGCCCTATTTTAGCGCCTGCTAAAACCTTATTACCTGAAAACGCCGCCCGCTTAGGCATTGACCGCGAGCAGTGTTTAAAAAATCTTGCGATTTTAAAAGCCAACCCAAGTCTTCGCGATAAAGTCACTGAAGTATTTAACGATAAGCCCGATTACGGTAAAACCACCAATACTGATTACATGTTATACGACGGCTTCACCAGTCATGCTGATAAAGCTAAATTTGCCATTATCCGTGATGCCAGCCCTGAGCAATTAGCGGGTATGAAGTTGGATTTTGAAGATAAAAAGTTTGATAACTTATTGTTTAAATACCGTGCCCGTAATTGGCCGCAATCGCTTAATCAAGATGAACTTGATCAGTGGCGTCAATATTGCCAAAACAAATTAATGCATGGTGAAGATCAACCATCGATCAGCGCACAAGATTTTATGGTTACGCTAGAAAATCTCGCCCATGAACATGACGATAATGAAAAAAATCTGACTATTCTAAAAGCGCTTTATAACTACGCGCAAAGTATGTAGTTTGCAGAGATTTAAAGCCGCGAGTAGAGTTATTCGCGGCTTTTTACTTTAAAATTCAAACTCTAGGGCAAGGCGAAAACTATGATCTTTACCTTGTTGGCTCAGCTCGGTCACAAATCCTGCTTCCCACTTTAGTTGTCGCTTCGCTGAAAATCGATGCAGGCCAATAAAACCAGGGCCAATACCAAAGAAGTCTTCTCCGGCGTATAGCTCTAATGCAGGCTGAAACTCAGAGCGAAAACGATAACGATACTGTGCGCGAAACTCAGTTTCCCATTCGTTTTTAATATCACCGCCCCACTCGTAGACTAAAAATGCATTCATGGTGAGGCTAGTCCGACCAAATTCTTTTTCCCATAAAAAGCCAGTTGTGGCTTCATAACTATCTTTGCCTTCTTGCTTTTCAAGTTCAAATAAGGCGCCCCAATCAGCCCACAGCCGCCCTTGCTCCACCAACTGCCAACGCAGTTCTAGTTCGTAGGCTGAGAAGCCAAAGTTACCGTCGTCATCACGTTCTCCAACCGCATAACCTTCCAAACTCATGGTATCGTTAAACGAGCCACCTAAGCCAATTCGTTGGGCTAAAATATTGCCCTTATCTGTTTGATGAGAGATCAAACGCCATTCAAATTCGCGCTCAAATGGTAGTACGTAAGGGTGGTAAACTTTATCTACGACTATTCCATCGGCTCGCACATTAAACGATGCCATGAACAAAAGCGAAGTTAAGCACCACGCGAGAATAAATCTCATGATGGCTCCTTTTGAGAAAATTGCCGAGTAAATACTATACTGGTGCCAATAAAGGCTAAAACCGCCACTAGATAAAGCCATAATGCAGTTTTGCTTGGCGTTGCTTCATAGCCGACTAAGGCTTTGAGTACACGGCCTAACTCTGAGTTTTCGACTAGCACTGCACGCCAATCAAAGTAGTTGGACGTAATATTGATCAAGTCAATTTGGCTGGCCAGATCTAATACTATCAGTAATTTTGCCGAGGCATTAAAAGCCAAAAACAACATCAGTGGATACACACCAAATCGTGCTCTAACACTATGCAGTAAAAATAATAGCAACACACCAAAACTACCACAGATCCCTATTCCCAAAGATGTCCCTATAAGCAAAGGTTTTGCTGTATCGGTGTTATGCCAAAAACCAACCAGATAAATAAAATAGTGACTCAAATACAGCGCCATAACCGCAACTATTGCAAGCAATGCGAATATACGCTGCTGTTTACAACTTATTAGTGATGCAATATACACAATGACACATAACAGCATTTGACTAAACTCAAGGCCGCGATGATCAAATAACTGGCTCAACCAAGCGGCACTTTGTACATAAATAATACTACAAAGCAGCCCAACAAAAGCGGTCACTATCAGCACGTGCTGGTTTAGCTTTAGCAATGACTGTAACAGCACGAGTAAAATTACGACCGGTAACAGCTGATTTATACTCATCAATAAACTAGTTATCAGCATCAGTCTTTCCTTCTACTAATACTGCCCCACGGGCTGTGTTAGGTGAAAACTCGCCAAAAAACTCATAACGCCCAGGGCTCAGTGGCCCGATATAAATCACACTACTACGATTAGGATACAGCACTTTTTCTCGATTTAAATCAAAACTGTCAAACTCTTCTGGCGTACTATCTTGATTTTCAATTAAAAGTTTTAGTTTAGTATTGGCAGGAACAATGATCTCCGCGGGATAAAAAAGGTGATCTTTTAAAATTAATTTATATTCTTTAGCAAAACACGAAAATGGTAATACGCTAAATAGCAGCAGGCTGATAAACCCTAACCAGTTATTCACTCTCTGCTCCTTGCATAAATTCTACTCGTACTTGTAAGCCGCCTAATTCACTGTCGGCTAAAGAAATACTTGCATCATAAATTGTTACTATATGTTCAACTATCGCCATACCTAATCCGGCACCTTGCTCTCCAGAGGGGTGTTTATCACCTCCAACACGGTAAAAACGGTTAAAAATTCGTGCTTTATGGGCATCATCAATGCCAGGACCTGAGTCATCAATCTGCCAACCATACGCACCTTGCTGATTGTTTAAGCGGATCACTATATTGCCACCACTGGGCGTATATTTTATTGCGTTACTTAATAAATTACTAAATAAGGTTGCCAAGGTAAATTGGTCACCATTAATAACATAATCATCGCCTTCAATACTGATCATATGTTGTTTTGCATCAAGTCGTTCGTATAGCTGTGCAACCACTTGTTGACTGACCTCTAGCACTGAAATTGGGCTAAATTGTGCCTGCCATTGCTCTGGATAGGTGCGTCCCAAAATCAACATTTGCTCAACAATATTACTAAGTTTATCGATACCTTGCGCCATTGCATCAAGTTCCAAGCAACCGTCACCTTGTGCGCGTAGATTATGAACATTTATTTTTAAACTACTTAGCGGGGTGCGTAATTCGTGGGCAGCATCTGAGGCAAAAAAGCGTTCTCTTAAGTAGGCACTTTCTACACGTTTAAACAGATCATTTAAACGTGAGATCACCGGTTTAATTTCGTATTCGCTCACCTGCCAATTAATGGCAGTAAAGTCATTGGCTTGTCGCGTTTTTAATAATGTTGAAAGGCGTGTTAAGGGCCTCAGTCCTTGTTTGACAAATAGACTGATCAACACCGCAAGCAGTGGCACACTCCAAAGCAAAGGTGTCATTGCTGACAAAATCATAGTCTCGCTAAGGGCATAGCGTTTACTCAGCGGCTCTGCCACCAGCACTTGTTTTGTCTGCATGGTTAATCTGAATACTCGCATCCGCTGTCCGGCTAAGTTTTCAACACTAAATCCATTCAGGCTTGGTTTTTGCGCCAGTTCAGCTAATGATTTAGACGCGCTAAGCAAATTGTTATCTTGCCAAATTTGAAACAGTAATCGAGTTAGATCACTTCTTAACACTGGCTTGTCGCTGTGTATAGGTTGCTCGATCAGTACATGAGCAATGGTTTGCAATTCGTTATCTAGTAGCAGCTCGGCCTGAATCATACTTTCACGGTAACCTTTACTGAATGCCAAAAAGCAAGTTAGGATCACCGTTGATAAAATAATCAGCGTTAATCTGCGTTTAATTGACACTAACGTTTACCTACCACATAACCTATGCCACGTAAGGTTTTAATTAGATCTTTAGGGAGCTTTTTACGTAGATGATGAATATGCACCTCAATAGTATTTGAACCTACTTCTTCGCCCCATTCATATAGTTTGCTCTCTAATTGTTGTTTGGACAATACGCGCCCTTGATTTTCAAAAAGCGCTTTTAGTAACATAAACTCTTTACGCGGCAGGTTTACCGGTTGCTGATCAAGCGTGACTGTAAAAGCGGAGGTATCCATTTCTACATTTGCTACGTTAATAGTACTTGATTGCGCATGAGTTACGCGCCGACTAGCGACTCTTAAACGGGCAAATAATTCAGCAGGATCAAATGGCTTAGCTAAATAATCATCAGCACCTAAATCTAACCCTTGTACTTTATCATCAATACTACCGCGTGCCGTTAAGATCACTACCGGTAAGTTAGGGCGATGCTTTTTGACGTGTTTTAATACATCAATGCCATCGCCATCAGGTAGCCCTAAATCAAGTACAAGTAGTTCGATCTCGTCATTTTCGAGCCATTGCATGGCTGATTTTATACTAGCACAGTACTCAACACTGTAACCTTGTTGACGAAGTGAACGACATAATCCTTCAGCCACTAACTTATCATCTTCAACCAGTAGTAAATGCATATTATCTCTTTAGTTTTTTATCTACTTTTGCCAACAACTGGGTGATCTCTTGTTGGCGGTATAAATCCGCTTTTGGCCTATCAGGACGTGCCGGTGCCTGTTGAGCGGCAAGTAAATGTGTTTTTGCCTTTTTGTATTCCCTTTCGTCGTACAAAAATGCCGCGTATAAGTAATTACTATCGATACCGTTTGGATTAATAGCAAGCGCTTGGTTAAATAATTTATTCGCTTTGTCATCATCACCAAATCCAATTGGCCAACCCGGTACTTTACTGTAAAGGGTTGCTAAACTGGTGTAAGCAGAGCCTGATAACGCATTGGCATCAATTTCTATGGCTTGCTCTAACTGTGCTTTAGCATCTTTTGCTAACCCTAATGCACCTAAGCCGCCTTTTGCCCCAGCATAACTTGATAGCACAATACCATACCAAATATGGCTTTGTGCCTGATCATCATAGGTCTTTGCAAACTCAGCGGCCTGCTCTGATAACTTTTCAAATGCATTGAGCTGCGCTTTATCTACTAATTCATAATTCACAGTTGCCCAACTTGTTTGCACCTGAGTTAATTCGCTAGCAACATCGGCATGCGCTGCGCTAGTTAAAAATATCCCAGTTAACAAGCAGCTAGTATAAAGTAGTTTAGTCATAGTCATTCACCTTGATCAATTTTATCTGCAAAAAAACTTTTAATTTTAGGAAGTTGTTTTGCAATTGCGTTATCTACTAAGGATGGAAAAGCACCATTTAGTTTGACAAATAAGCGTTCTGGAAAACCAATGTAACTGCGTGAATTTCCAGATTTCAATAATGAAATAAGCGCATCTGCCACTTTATCAGGTGGATCCATTGTATTGCCTAAAGCTTTATTCATCGCGCGTACTTGCACTGAATTGATATTTGTATCAGTTGCTCTAGGTGCTAAATATAATATTTTTACATCACAGTGACTGAGTTCGCGGGCCAGCGCTTCGGTCATTCCTCGTAAACCAAATTTACTTGCGCAATATAAGGTTTGATAAGGGTAACCAATACTACCAAACGATGATCCCACATTAACAATTGAGCCTTTTTTAGCTAAAATTTGTGGTAAAAATAGTTGGCATAACTTAATTGGCACCGACAGATTAACGATCAGTAAGTCATCTATTTGCTGCTCCGTCATTTCACTAAAACCTTGCATCACATTAATGCCAGCGTTATTGATAAGCATTGTTGCACCGCCAAGTGATTTAGCATGTTCAAGTAATTTTTGGCGAGTCTGTGCTGATGTTAAATCACCAATAAATATCTCACAGTCTTGGCCACACTTAAGCTGTAATGCCTCTAGTTGTGCTTGTTGACGACCAACTAACAGGAAACGCCAGCCATGCTGAATCAACTTTAATGCTACGGCTTGACCAATTCCGCCTGTCGCACCTGTTAATACGCAAAGTGGACGGTTCATGCAGTTTGCTCCAAGTCGCTACTTGCAAACTGTGGATCTGTATCTAATTCACGAAAAATATTGCCATATAACTTATAAAAACATTTAGCGGCATGCACAATCGCTTGTTGATCTGCAGGAGACTCTATTTTATTCATCAGATCTTCAAAAAACTTCACATGCTCAATATCCAAAGCCCCATGAGATGTTAAATAGCTAAATGCCTTTTTAGGTAATCCGGTCATATTGGCTATATTACTTGCCGCATTATCGGCTAACGCAATTGAAGTACCTTCGAGTACATGCACCATGCCAAAAAATGCCAATGGATTACCACGATTAATTGTATCGTAGGCATAAGCAACCATTAACTCGGTGGCAAATTTGGGAGCACTTTGACGTACTTGTTGTTTATCAAAACCACAGGCTGCAATATCATTGAGCACCCACTCTTGATGACCTATTTCTTCTTCTATATATTGTGCAACAGCCTCGCGGATCCACTCTTGTTCAGTCGATAATTTCGCGCCCACGGCCATCATTAATGGCACCGTATGTTTAACGTGATGATAGGCTTGAGCTAAAAATGAAGCATACTCAGTTGTGCTTACTTGCCCCTTGAATACTCGAGCAATGATCGGTGCAGCCAGTAAATACTCGCGTTCTGCTTGGGTTTGTGATTTTAATGTCTCGAAAAAATTGCTCATAATATTGCCTCACTGTACAGTGCTGTTAGTTGTGCATGATAATAGTTTGCTATTGCTTGGCGTTTAGGGCGGTTATTACTGGTTAATAATCCCCGCTCTGCAGTAAGTGGTTCAGCTAAGCGATGAAATGTTTTAATTTGGGCATATTCAGGTAATTGTGCGTTAATACCTCTACAATGCTCGGCTAATACCTCATCAGTCATATTTACTGATGCATAAATAAGTGCTACTAAATGCGCTTTACCTTCACCAAAGACAACAGCTTGTTGTACTTCACTGTTACTGAGTAGCAAAGATTCAGGCCACTCAGCGCTGATGTTGCGCCCAAAACTAGTAATAATTTGGTTTTTTAAACGCCCCTTAATAGTTAACCGACCTTGTTGTTGATCAACCAAATCACCGGTTGCATACCAACTCGTTTGATCATGGGGTTGTTGACCTAAATAGCCTAAAAATAAGGGTCCTTTAATAAATAGCTGCCCGTCTACCAGTTTGCTTTGCAAGTGATTTAACACCCGCCCTGCACACTCTATGTCATCATCATTTGGCGTGTTTAAGCTCACCACTGATGAAGCTTCAGATAAGCCATAACCTTGATAAACTGGTAACCCTAAACTACGCGCCACAGTGATCAATTCACTACTGAGTACAGCGCCACCAACGGCAATAAATTTCAGGCTCTTTGGTACTGTCCATCCCTGCTTGGCAAACCAGACTAAACAGGTCAATAATTCCGGCACCAAAATAAGCGTATTCGGTTGCACACGATCAATGGCATTGATCAGTTGACTGGCATCATTTAATTTTGCCCCAGAGAAGCCTAATTCTGGCAGTGTCATAACATGCACTTCACCTGCGGCTAGTAACGGTGCAAAAACCCCTGCAATGTTTTCAAGTAATACTGGCAAAGGTAATAAACACAGATGTTTTGGCTGTTTTATCGCTATTTTTTTATGCAATGAGGTCGCCACTTGTAATTGGCTTTGTAAAGATAAACACACTCCCTTTGGCTCACCGGTAGAGCCTGAAGTAAACGTCACTTTTTGGGTATCTGTAAAAAATGTTGTAGGGCTCGACGCGCTTACTTTATAGATATAAAGCGGGTAGCGGGTTAACACGCTCAAGGTCGCAATACATTCTAACCCGTCAAGTTCACAGGGGGTGTCGCTGATAAAATGCGAAACGCCGCTTTTATTCACGCTATTAGTAAGCTGTTGTGGGCTAAAAAAGGTCGGCAGCGGAATGCTTACTTGTTGTAACTCAATCAATGCAAAGTCAACAATTAACCAAGCAGGCGTATTGTCCATTACAAACGCCACGGCTGACATATCAAGCGCTTTAAAGTCGATAATTAACTCGGCCACTTCTTGCATCAGCGTCTGTTTACTGATCGGCTGCATTTGTTGGTCATGATGATCAACAATCACAGTATCAAGCGCTGCGTGTGGTAATTTCGATAAAAACCCCATTATGCCTCCAATTGCGATGCTAATTGGCAACTCGCTTGATGATAGTGCTGTTTAATATTAAACAAATGAGGTGTGTTTATTACGCAATCATGAGCAGCCGCTAAATCAACCACACACAGTGTTGGTTTATTTTCATAATAAGTCCCCCAATCTGCTGGGTTATCAAGTGCCTGACTATTGGCTAATGCTATTTCAGTGCAATTAACTGAGAGCATTTTTAATAATGCTCTAACCTTTGCAGTGGCACAAAATACCAAACGTTTTGCGCCAATTTGATAAAGTGCTTCATTCATTAGTACAAAATGAGCGAGAGTAGCTTTGCGATTTGTTGAGCATAAATTACCAAGCTCGTAAATATCTTCCCTCGGTACATCAACAAAGTATTCAATCGGCTCTGGTAAGTATTGCTCGATAAAAAGTGATTGAGTAGCAGCTCTAAGTCCCAGCGTGCAAGAATCAGCGGCAATACTTAATTGGCATAACACCGGCATAAACTGCTTAATATTGGCGCCGTAAGCTCTGGCAAAACTCGCTTTAACGACTTGCTCTAATTGCACACGAAATGGCATGTTTGCATTTGCACACACATAATCATGTGTGTTGGTAACAGGCAAGTTAGTAACTTGAAGTGATTGCATAGTGTTCGCTCTTTTTAGACTATGGGTAAAATCTAACGAGCAAAACTTAAATAAACCTTAAGAAAAATTAATTTTTATAAAAAAACCCAAACAATGTTTGGGTCAGTGATTACGTAACTGGAGATTTCAGGAATAATAAGCCACATCTACCCGCTAATTGCGGGCTTATGCAAGTAAATTTAAGACAGTTAGCGTTTAATTTACTTGCTGGAGATAGACTTATTATCCGACGCTCTGATTATCTATTTTTTATGTAACGCTTCGATGCGCGCCAATAAGCTTGAAGTGTCAAAACGCCCACCACCAAGTGCTTGTACGTCAGCGTAGTACTGATCGACCGTCGCGGTCATTGGTAAAGTGGCACCATTATTTTTTGCTTCATCTAACGCAATACCTAAATCTTTACGCATCCAATCAACAGCAAAACCAAATTCGTACTCACCTGCCCACATGGTTTTGTAACGGTTTTCCATTTGCCATGAACCAGCCGCACCTTTTGCAATCGTCTCAATGACTTTTTCGCCATCAAGGCCTGCTTGTTTGGCAAAATGTAAGCCCTCGGCCAAGCCTTGTACAACGCCCGCGATACAAATTTGATTAACCATCTTACACAACTGCCCAGAGCCAACTTCGCCAAGTAACTGGCTAAAACGGCTAAATGCCGCCATAACTGGTTGTACTTTTGCAAACACTGCTGCGTCGCCACCAGCCATGACTGTTAATACACCATTTTCAGCACCAGCTTGACCACCCGATACTGGCGCATCAATAAACGCAATATCTTTTAGTGCCGCATTAGCGGATACTTCGCGCGCAACTTCGGCTGAAGTCGTAGTGTGATCGACTAAAATAGTGCCTGCTTGCATACCTTTAATCACCCCGTCAGCACCATAAACGACTGAGCGTAAATCATCATCGTTACCTACACACATAAATACGATATCTGCATGTTCTGCGGCTTTTGCTGGCGTTAATGCCACCTGACCTGCGTATTTTTCTGCCCATTGCTGTGCTTTTGCTGTGGTACGGTTATACACGGTTACTTGATGACCGGCAGTTGCTAAATGACCCGCCATTGGATAACCCATTACACCTAAACCGATAAATGCGACTTTCATTGACATAAAATTGACCTATTTCAGTGGTAACTTAAAAAGATAATTTGATTATCTCAACCGAACAGTAAAAAAGCGAATGAAAAAGTCTTCATTAAATTTCTTCATGGACGAGACAAAATAGGTAACCTATGGATAGCATATATCAATTCAGTGCCCCGCTTTATAACGGCGAAAATTTTGCCTTAAGTCAGTTAAAAGGCAAAACGATTTTAATCGTCAATACCGCCAGTAAGTGTAACTTTTCGGTGCAGTTAAGCGCACTTGAAAAGCTGTATCAGCAATATAAAGCACAAGGGTTTATTGTGTTAGCATTTCCGTGTAATCAATTTGACTACAATGAGCCAATAGACAACATTGATATTAAAGACTTTTATCAACAACAGTTTAATGTTAGTTTTCCTGTGTTTAGTAAAGTAATGGTCAACGGCCCTGATGCTCACCCGTTATTTAACTATTTAAAAGCACATACCCGAGGAATTGCACAAAATCGTGCTATAAAATGGAATTTCACCAAGTTTCTAATAAACTCTGAGGGACAATTGGCGGTACGTTATGCACCGCGCACTAAACCCGACACCTTGAAACAGGTCATAGAGAGTAATATTAATGATGCAACTAACGGTAGCGCTTTTCAGTTCGCAAAAATATGAACATGCATCTTTTGATGCCTGTTTAAACAATCAAACACGCATCAAATTAACCCGTTTTGAACAATCTCTTGATGCGAAAAGTGCCATACTTAGCCAAGGCTTTGATGCTGTATGCGTATTTGTAAACGATATCGTTGATAAAACGGTTATTGAGCAGCTTGCTCAATTCGGCGTGAAATGTATTTTATTACGCTGTGCTGGCTTTAATAACGTTGACCTAGCTGCGGCACATGCCCATAACATCAAAGTATGCCGAGTACCCGCTTACAGCCCTGAGGCAGTTGCAGAGCACTGTGTGGCATTAATGCTTACCCTCAATCGCAAAACTCACAAAGCCTATAACCGTATCCGTGAAGATAATTTTGATTTAAATGGCTTGCTTGGCTTTAACTTATTCAAGAAAACCATTGGTATCATTGGCTGTGGAAAAATTGGCTTGGCTTTAGTAAATATACTCAATGGCTTTGATGCAAATGTATTGGTTTGCGACCCTTATGCAGTACCAGGCAATTATACAATTTGTGATCTAGACACTTTATTAAGTCAAAGCGATGTGATCTCTTTGCACTGCCCGTTAACCGAGCAAACTCATCATATGATCAACGAACACGCTTTTGCCAAAATGAAGCAAGGGGTGATGCTTATAAACACTTCCCGCGGCGCATTAGTTGATAGCAAAGCCTGTATTGGCGCACTTAAAACTAAAAAATTGGGTTATTTAGGGCTAGATGTGTACGAACAAGAGTCAGAACTATTCTTTAAAGACCGCAGTGATGAAATTATGCAAGACGATGTGTTTTCGCGTTTGGTAAGTTTTCCAAACGTACTGGTCACCGGCCACCAAGGCTTTTTTACCAAAGAAGCATTGAGTGAAATTGCGCAAATCACCGTAAATAATGCACTTGAGTTCGCCAATAACCAACCACTAAGTAATGAAGTTAAATAAGGGGTTGATTTAGGTGCTAGGTAAAAGTTTAAAAACTAAGGCACAAAAAATCAACCAAGCTAGCTTGGTTTAAACCGGTTAAGTTGCATAAGCTGAAGTAACAAATATCTGTTCTAACACTTTTAACTAATAATTAGAGTTGGCTGGCAGGCTGCTATGAGGGATAAGCGGACGTAATACTATTGTCCGCTTTGTAAAGAATTTATGAAATTTGGTAGGTGGCTTTCCCTCCTTCTATGGAGCTGAAGGTGCCACTTTTACCTACTAGGTTATTTTCATGGCTACTATCAACTATAGTAAATTCGCTTGATGCAATTCCACTCTCAAATCTTCCATCATGTTTTATTGTGAGTAAAACTTGTTCATTGTTTTTATCATATGTAATGGTTTCAAATCCGTTGAACAGAGCATCACCACTTTCGCTGTAGTAAAGCTGATACCTTACTTCGCTATTACCATTAATATCACCTGAGTAAGCTTGTTGTACCAATGCGGCACTCAATTTCTTACCCTTTTCAAATTCTTGTTCAACGGTTTCTTGCCAGTCGGTAATTTGAAATGTACCTTTTAACTCCATAGTTTTTTCCTTTTAATCAACCTAACAAAAAAATGTTACTACGTTATTAGTTGCTTGATATAGTAAAAACGCGACAATAAACAAAAGACTGATCAGATTTGAAAATAAATAATGAAGAAATAAAAGGGGTATTACACCGTCAGGTGAGTGAAGAGAATTATCACTTACGTAGATATTTTCCAAGTGACCTTTTTAATGGGTTTATTGAACAATTTTGGTTTGTGAATTGGAACTTAGAAGAGCAAAAAACTCATACTCAACAAAACTTACCAGATCCAAATTTTCACTTAATTATCAGTAAAGAAGGGGTTAAGTTATTGGGGCCTGTGAGCAAAAAATACTCTTATAAAATGGAAGGGGTAGGACGAATAATAGGTGTGAAATTTGAAACTGGAGCCTTAAAGGAACTTTTACCTCTGCCGATTGAAGATTATGTTAATAAAGAGGTACTAGCCAAAAAGATATTTGGCTTAGATTTCGTAAATAATTTAATATCTTTATATGAACATGAAAACGATTTAGAGGTTATTAGCTATATTCATGATAATCTTGCTTCTTTTGTTCAACCGATCACTAAGTCAAAAGCTATCACTCAAAGTTTGGTCTCATTGATCAAAAATAATGAAAATATTTGTACAGTTAAGCAAGTAGCAAGCTATGCTAACATCTCTTCACGATCTGTTCAGCGATACTTCTCAGAATATGTAGGTCTTAGTCCTAAATGGCTTATACGTAAGTACAGACTTAGTAGGGTTTTAGATGAACTTGAAACCAACTCCGTTAGCATCTTAGATATTGTTACCCAATTGGAATATGTTGATCAATCTCACCTTATTCGAGATTTTAAAGAAATTTTAGGAATAACTCCGAACAGATACAACAAACTAAAGTGAATTTTTATATCCTAGTAGAGTCAATATCGGCTTATGGCACACTCACGAAGTTCTGTTTGGAGCGAGAAGCAGACGGCCAGAAAAACTCGTTTTTGGACAGAAACGGGTTAGAGGCGAAGGACGGTTCTGTGCCAGTAAGTGCTGCTCGGTTACCCAGACATCAACAGCTTTTACTTGATGAAAGCAGACCTCGGTAACGCCCAATAAAGTTGTGAAGCACACCACAACTTGACCCAAATCAAAAATGCCACGCGTTCTGAATCACTCTTAAATTGTTTGTTACGAAGCAGGTGGAAGTGACACGAAAACTGTATACAACACATAACCAACAAACAGCCACGGTGGAAAATACAGCATTAAGCCCTTAATTTGATGATACCTGAGTTTTACACTGAACCTGATGGAATTGAAGAGTTCAGCATAGCTTTGGGGGTTCACTTCTAGCTTTGTCGCATAGTAATCTACTATTTCATGGTTCTCATATTTTTCAAGAATTGAGTAATACTCCTCGACCAAATTAGAGTATTGAGTTTCTGTGTATGAACGAATATAGGGCTTAAGTTTACGAGCAAACTTACCTAATTCAACACCGTTTCGATGCATAGCTTCAGAGCGAGATATAAAGTTTTCTTGACCAAGTAACAAAGAATAAACAAGGACAAGTACAGCCAGAATAGATTGAATAAAATTTAATTTTTGGTTGTCTATTCCAATAGACAAACCCCACGCTTGAGCCATTGGTATCACCAATAGCCCAATTGATATGAAAGCTACTGTCCATTGAGAAATTCGATGATGAGATTTAAATCTCAGACTTGCCCCATAGCGCGAAGATGTTGTTATTTTGACTCTACGAAGCAATTCACTAATATCATTATCTAACTCTGCCACTTGAATATTTCCTCTTGCTACATAACTCAAAACTAACAGGAAAAAATTAAGCAAAATCGAGCTTACTTAAATTTTTCCTTGTTTAGCATCTTGTTATGGCTTTTTGTTAGTCGGTGGTTTTGGCGGCGGTGGATTGTCATTATTTCTCACATACCTTGGCCCCGGTGGTGGCGGAGGCGGAGGCGGTTGTTTATTAATACCTATTGTCATTCTGAGTCCCCTTAAGTAAGTATCGCTGATATTTTAAAGCACAAAGCTGCTAAAAATGAAAAGGATAGTGCAAATGTAATCGACCTTACAGCTTTATAAAGTTGTGTAGATCTATAGTCATTATTTTTTGAATTGTAACTCGCATATTCAGAGTAACTTTCAAGTAGAAACTGATTAAAATACTGATCTGCAAGGTTATCTTTTCCATCGTACTCTTTATAGTTTTCTTCTAATTTAACATGATAAGCTTCGATTTCTTCTGTCGTAGGCATAAAGCGATCTATTAAGCCCGACCAACAATTTTTGAAATGATAACAAGACAATAATATTGAAATAAGTGATAAAGCAATAAGTAAAAAGAAAATGCTTTTTAGACAAACAGAAGTATTTAGGAAATTTACATTTAGTAAGTACGAAATAAATCCTAACAAAGCAACTATAGCAGCCATAGGTACATTAAGCCGAGCATTCAGTTTTTCACGACGTTCGACCTCAAAAAGGTATATTTTCTCGTAGTACTCTATACGTTTTCCAGTTTCCATACTTTACCTTAAAACCATAATTTAATAGTGCGAACATCGCGCATATTTCTTACGACGTCACGCTCATTTATCTACCTCATATAGTTTTAACAAATAACCTAAGGTATTACATCACTAATTTTTCAGAAATTTTTAGGTAAAGTTAAATGAAGCAATATGCTCTCAGCCCACATTTTCATGAATATATGCGCAAAGAGCAGTCAACCAATCAATTAACGACTATATTTATCCAATCTCAATGACCGCTTTTGCTCAAAACAAACCTTTAGAGTATTTGCGTTAACTCATTTTGGGGCAGAAACGAGTTACGCCTGAAGGTCTGATTTTGGCACATCTGTGACAGTCAGACTTGATTGAGTCCTATTTATCGGTTCTGACAAATCAAGTTAAGATGTAATCACATAGGTCTCTTAAGTACGTCTACTTACATTTTACGGATAGCATTCACTTTATTAATCTTCTTAATAACTCCTGACTCAAAAAGTTGCTGCGCGCTGGACTTGAGCAATTGAGTTTCCTCAAGCGTTATATGCTCTTTAATGATTAAGTTTGCATAGATAATTTGCAACTGGTTTATTGCACGGCTTTTCTTTCTGCATTCAAAGCACTTGATCGCATGTGCATCAATCCAAAACTTTAATTCTTCAAACCAATATTGCTGCTCTTTAGCAAAAAATATAAACGCTCTATGACAATCGACACATTGCTCTTCTATATCAACATAGAGTTGCCTTGGATATAAACTGTCACATTGTTTTTCGATAACTGCGGGGATTGCCGTCTCAGGAAAGTAGCGAACACTTTTATACCACCAAAAGGCATTCTCGATTTCTTGCTTTGTATAACTATTACCAGAGAGGATTGGCTCGCTGCCATATCTTGGGTGGTTTACATAATTGGTCATCTTAGCTATTTACCCAGCACAAAAAGGATGGCTAAAGCGCCGACTGCTAGAGCAATAATTAAACTTTTATTTAGTTTACTCAACCAAGGAGAAACAATAACGTCATTTTCTGAGTCGTTTACTCGCGGTTGAGGCTGTTGAGCTGTTGGTCTTGCTGGCAGTTCGCTGTCTGCAAGCTGCTGCAAAGTCATTACAACCTGTTCAGGATTAACATGGTCGCCATTTGCAATCGTTATATTCTCAATAATGCCACTGCAGTCGGCCATTATTTCTAAAACAACTTTTTCAGTTTCAACATCAAATAACACATCACCGGCATAAACGAGTTGGCCTTCACTAACATAAAGTTTAGCGATATCTGCTGTGTTTATTGAGTCTGGAAGCGTGGGGACTTTAACATCTATGTTCATAATTCCTCCCTGGATATAATACCAATCGACTTAAATATTTAACCATTTATCTGTCGCTATAAATGGTCAGTAACTTAAAACGATTGGTACAACACTATATATTAACAATTAAAACTAAAAAACTGAAAGCTAAATTATCAACCAAACGCGACATTAGCGAACACGGCGGTCATCAGTATCGGACACACATAACGTATGTACTGAGCAAACCAATAACGCATGCCACTTGCAGCCTCATTTAATTGATTACCACGGCGCCACAACCACCCTACAGTGATAAAGTAAAATAAGCCCATAAGCGGTAATTGATACTGAGTCAGTACCATGATCACTAAACCAAATAGCCAATCAAAATTGAAAATAATCAACGATGACGCGGCTAAAACCGTTAAGCTCACTAAAAACGTCGCTTTTTTACGCTCTACTTGATGGTTTTCAACTAAAAAAGCCACTGGAATTTCAGTGGATGAAATAGTCGATGTGAGCGATGCAATCGACATAAGTACAAAAAACAGTAAACCAACCAATAAGCCAATTTCGCCCATAGTATTAAATAACTGCGGTAGAATTGCGAAAATTAGTTGCCCTTCTCCCACTAATTTTCCATCACTAAATACTTGCACGCCATTGTGCTGCGCCACGTAAATTGCAGGAATAATTAATAAACCCGCTAAAAAGGCAACCCCTGTATCAAGTAACGCTACCGACGCGGTTAACCGCGGCAAATTAGCATCAGGCTGCAAGTACGAGCCATAAATCATCATACAACCGACACCCAGTGACAGTGAAAAGAACGCCTGTCCCATTGCCGCAATAATTAAACCTGGGTCGAGTATTTGGCTAAAGTCTGGCACTAAATACGCAGCAAAGCCTTCACTTGCGCCATCAAGCGTGGCTATATAAGCAATTAGCACAACGAGTAACACCAATAGCATCGGCATTAACCGTCGCGACCATGTTTCTATGCCAGATTTAACACCTTTGAGAATAATACTCGCAGTGAGGATCAGCATCAGTGGTGTAAATACAAAATTACGCGCCATCGAATCCGTGTGCAAAAACGTACTGACGGTGGTAAATCCAAAAAAGCTAGCAATGGGTTCAAGGGCATAAGCAAGCATCCAACCTGCAACAATTGAGTAAAAGCTCAGCATCACAATCGCACCGGCTAAACCTAAATAACCAGCAGCAGCGCCTACTTGCGGTGCTTGCTCTTGCCATGCTTGTCTAAGTGCTTTAACCGGATTAGCTTGCGCTTTATGGCCTAAGTACAACTCAGTGTATAAAGCTGGCAAGGCTAAAAAAAAGATAACTATAAAATAGACTAGTAAAAACGCGCCGCCGCCATGATTTGCCGCTTGCGTGGGAAATCCCCAAATATTACCTAATCCAACTGCAGCGCCAGAAGCTGCTAAAACAAAGCCAAGGCGGCTTTGAAAACCATCACGCAATTGTGCCATACATCTACAAATCTGTTATTATTTTTCATTATTGTGAATTAAACCATATTTAACTCTCACAGAGTAATAAATTTGCCTTGGCTTAATTAACCAGCGCACAACCGCACAAAATATAAACATGTTTGTTCTTTTATCACTTTAATTGTGGATTTTATGCCTGCATTATTTTTTCAACAGCAACTCGTTATCACCAAACACAGCGTGCAGCCATTCAATGCGAATACTATTTTATTATTTGATGCCCAGCAGTTAAATGTTGATGAATTCGATTTAAACGCACTATTAAGCCCATTTGAACTGACGGTGATCACCCGTAGAAAAAGTTACAAAGCCAAGCAAGAATATTTAGCCACTCGGCTACTGCTTAAGTATTTGGTAAAACAAACGATGCCACAATTTCGTGATCTAGCAAATAACCATATTAGCTCTGAATTTGACCAGCAAAGCAGTAAATTACTGCTACATATAACTGACAGTGACACTGTATTGCGTAGTTGTTTATCCCACTCTAATGGTTTTGTCGGTGCTGCATTAAATGTAGAACGAATTGAATTTGGTTTTGATATTGAAAAAATAAACCTGAAGCGCCCATTTGCAAAGCTCGCTAAGCATTTTTATCATCTTGATGAGGTAAATTTAATAACGCAAGATCAGCAAAGCGCAGAACGATTTTTTAGAATATGGACCTTAAAAGAAGCACTTGCCAAAGCCACCAGCCAACCAATTGCAAAATTACTCAGCCCCAATGTATTTACTGAACTTGAGCGAGCAAATTTAACAGCGCTGAGTTGTCAATATCATGAGTTTGATATCAGTGTGGTAAGTGACAAGAGCACTGTCTGGCAGTGCTCTGTGGTAAATTCTACCGCCCAATTACGCGGCGTTTTGAACTTCTAATAAACGGCTGTGGATCGCTTGCACAACAAAGTCTGACTCGCTCTGCTCCACTAAAAAGCACAGGTTATGTTTACTTGCGCCATGACAAATTAAGCGAATATTAAAATCGCTTAATACATTCATTAAGTTAATTTCTTGCTGACGTAATTGAATTTGTGAACCAATTAATGCCACTAAGGTTAAGTTGTTCTCAACCGACACGTGGCAAAACTCCGCTAACTTATCAAGGCATTCTTGATCAAGCTCAGGACGCGAGGCATTTGGCGCATTATCTAAAGTAATTGCAACACTTATCTCTGAGGTAGTTACCAAATCAACCGAGATATTAAACTCACTTAAAATTGTAAACACGTGGGCTAAAAAACCACTAGCCAAAAGCATTTCGGGGCTTTTTAAGGTTAACAATATTTGATTTTTACGCTGCGTGACAGCACGAATTCCGGGGATTTGTGATTTCTCACGTTCGATCCAGGTACCACCACGTTCAGGCTCACGGCTAGAACCAACAAACACACTAATATGGCTGCGGCTCGCAGGTAAGATAGTTGCCGGATGTAATACTTTCGCCCCAAAGGTAGCCATTTCGGCCGCTTCATCAAAACTTAAACGCGCAATCGGCGTAGCCTTAGCACATAAGCGCGGATCGGTGCTAAAAATGCCCACGACATCAGTCCAAATGTGCACGCTTTTAGCGTTTATAGCTTCGGCCAGTAATGCCGCACTGTAATCTGAACCACCACGACCAAGTGTGGTAGTTTGACCATGCGCGTCACTGCCTATAAAGCCTTGAGTTACAATAACCTGTTCAGCTAATAACGGAATTAAATGCTCTTTTGCGGCCATTGCTGTTGCAGCTACATCTGGGGTTGCTTTAGAAAACTGGCTGTCGGTTTTTAATACCTGTCGCACATCAAAACGCACCGCATTTAAGCCATTTAAACGCAGTACCTGAGTAAATAAATAGGATGATAAACGCTCACCAAAGCTCAATAACTCATCATGTTGTTGCTTTGATTTTAGTGGCTCACTGGCAAGTGACTTAAAAGCTTTAATGGTTTCATCAAAGCCATGAGCTAAATCAGCATCCAATGACAGCTCATTTAAAATAGCTTCTTGAATAGCAATAACGCCAGCAATGTTCTCATTGCGCTCATCTGCTGATAAATCTTTTTTACATAAGGTCACAAGGTGATTAGTCACTCCTGCGCTGGCACTTACGGCCACTACTCGTACGTTGTTATCGGCTACAATAATTTCACTGCAACGGCTCATCGCTTCAAAGTTAGCCACACTGGTGCCACCGAACTTTGCGACTACGTAGTCTGATTTTTGATTTTGTGCTGACTGTTGCAAGTTAGTTGCAGCTAATTGGGTATTCATGTCGTCTCCTTTTGTGGCATTCATACCACGATAAAACAAGAAGAACTTGGCAAGGGGGTGCTCGATAAGAAAAGTCCACTGCCAGAAGCTCTCCACCTAATTGGTGACAGTTTTGAGGATTCAGCCCCATAAACCGAAAAACCACTGTGACGTCCAGTTGCTTTCCTCGGCGAGTACTTCCCTCCTTAATGATTACAGGCATACGTCGCCTAACATTAAGTACCTAAGTACCGCACCTCTTCTGAATGTTAGATTAATTACGTAAATTATTAGCAATTAAATAACAAAACCCGCTATTAAGCGGGCTTTGAAAGTTATCGTTTAGACGTCTAGCTGTCAAGTTGTTTTAAATAATAAAAGCAATTAAATAAAACTACCTGCTAAATACGATCCCATATAACCAATTGTATAAGCGATTAATAAATACACCGACATACGTAAATAACTCATAAAGGTAAGCGCTTTTACTTTACTCATAGCGATAATACCGGCAGCCGAGCCAATAATAAGCATGGACCCCCCCACCCCAGTTGCATACGTAAACGACAACCATTGTTGTGGACTCATCACTATTTCAGCTTTAAGTAACGCAGCCGTTAGTGGTACGTTGTCAACCGCAGCTGATAATATACCCATTAAATAATTAGCGTATTGTGCTGGCATTAACTCGTAAAGGTGAGTGAACTTACTGAGCATACCGACTTCTTTCAGGGCGCCTACAAGTAATAATACGCCAACGAAGAACAGCAAGGTGTCGTATTCTATTTCGCGAATATAATCGATGATTTTTTTATTCACATCTTTTTTGCGCATTAAAAATTGCGCTACTAAAAACATCAACGACAAACCAAATAAGAAAGTTAACAAAGGCGGCACATGATAAAGCACGCTTAACGTTAATGTCCCGACAATCGTTGATAAGAAAATCACTGCAATAGTGATATCTGTTTTCTCAATGCGACGGTCCTCTTGTTTGGTAAACTCAACTTGGCCGTTGAGCCCAAATGACAGCATAATGGCCAATAGCGCCACGCTAAATAACGCAGGCACAACCAACAATAGCAAGTGACCAATGGTAACTTTGTCATCAAGGAAAATCATCAAGGTAGTAACATCACCGGTAATTAACGACACTCCGCCCGAGTTCACACTAAAGATGATAAGCGTAGCGTATTTAATTAGCTTTTTCGGATCGAGTTTTAACGACATAACCACCGCAAGGGAAATTAATGTGGCTGTGATATTGTCTGAAATCGACGAAAATAAGAAGGAGAACCCGCCAATCAAAAACATCAGTTTGCGTTCGCTAATAGCACTGGGCATTATCTTATGCACAATATTTTGGATAAAACCTTTGGAGTTCAAATAGGCTACAAAGGTCATTGCAGCCATTAAAAACAACCACAGTGTGGCAATCTCTAAAATATTGTGGTCAAGTTGATGTTGTACGTTTTCGGGGCTTTGCCCGTGAAGCGGCGAGATAAATAAGATAATCCAGCATAAAGTACCAAAGAAAAGCGTGGTTTTGGCCTTGTTTACATGGATAATATCCTCTATAACGATGAGCACGAATGCTAGCGTTATCAGGGTTAGGATAATTGCAGTTACCATGGTGTTTGAACAACCTTTATAAAAATGTAAAAATTGTATGTTATGAGCCGCAGGACGACACGGCGCGCAGTCTAGCACCAAAGAATGTGTAAAACTATTGTCAATTTGCTTTTCTACGACTAATCGCTGAGGCCTAACAAGCCGGCTTTACAAGATAAATTAGGATTTTTGGAGTTTTATGATCCCAGCTAAAAAGTTGCTAAATACCCTAACAGAGCACTGGGGAATGTTAGAGCTGCTATTTAAACGTTTTAAAATGGCTGATTTCAGCCTAAAAGACGTGCAAAATGCGATCAAACAAAAACAACCTACGTGGTCAAATGAGCGCATTTACAAAGAAACCAACCGCCTTTTAAACCAAGATATTATTATTCCCTTGGCTAAATCGTCACAACTTGAAATTAACCGTGCAATTGCAGATTTTGCCACTTTTTTATTGCAGGAAGAACATTTAGGCTTGGCGCAAGAAATTAGCGTGCTGGTTGAAGATTTAGCCCGTTTGGGTAACCGTTTAGACAATGCCGGTAGTATTGAAGACTACGACGAGATGCGCCGTTTTAGCCGCATTATGGATGATCGGGTGCGTAAAATAATGAAACTATTTGCCCACAACGAAAATGCCATTTTAAATATTGTAGAACAAGCAAAAGCTAATAATGCGGTGCAATCATTACAAAAGCGTTATCAAGCGGTGATTGAAGCGTTTGATGAATACATTGAACCAATGCTTGAAATGGTTGATATTCGTGGCGATTTTCATGCTTGTTTTAATACCATCGAAACACAAATCAGTACGCAAATCGAATATATTGAACGCAGCGGTAAAGCTTATCAAGATAAACGCATGCTTGAACGATTACGTACCCGAATTTTAGAAATGCATTTAGTTGGTCGCGAAAGCCTGCGTAAAAGTGCCGATATGCTAATGCCACTGCGTGAAGAGTTGCGCCGTAATAATATGATCACTCGTCAAGCAGCTAAAGTACTTGGTTTAGTACGTAAAAATGGCGTTGATAATATGCTCAGCGCCGTACAACCACATTTTGTCTCTGACACGCAGCGATTCTCATTGGGGCAACAGCGCCATATGGTCGCTTATATGGCTGCACTTGTTGAGTTTGAACACAGTGAATACGAACTTCCTGATCAACAAGATGTGCCTGCTTTTGTTACGCCAAATATTCCAGATTACAATAATGTTAAAGCAAACTTTAAAAAACGCTTCAATGCTAAACGTAAAAAGCCACAACCATTATTGACCTTTTTAGAGCAAAGCTACCCCGACCTTGAAGCCGACGAAATGCTGTTTTTATATCAAAAGCTGGTAAGTGACACCGATATTGAAATCAATCAAAGCGATGAAAAAATGCGCGTAAAAATTGCCGGGCAACATTTTTCTCTTTTCCCTTTTAATTCTAAGCCTGTTGACTCTCAGCAAACACCAACAGTGGATGAGTAACCGTTATGACACAGATAAATTTAGATGAACTTAGTCATCTACAAGCAATTAATAAAAAATTAGTCACCGGCTATCACATTAGCGAACAAGACACCGTAATGTGGCAAGAGCTTGATCAACAAATTGATCATTACCGCGCATTATTCAGCGCCCTTGGCCACGATTTACAACATGACAGCCGTGGTTTTTATTACTTTGCCAGTGATGAAAGTACACCCAATATGGGGAAAATTTCCCGCGCGATTGCCTTAACCATTTATATCTTAATTGAGCACTATGCAAACTCAGGTAAAGACCCAATGCGTGCCTTATTTGATGAAGTGAATGATTTAGAACTGATGCAAACTTTAGTGCAAATGAACAAGCACTTATTTGATCAACTCGAAATTTTTTCAGGATCAGACCTACGTAAAGACGTGTACTTACGCATGATTCGACTTGGCCTTGCCCGTGAAGTAGAAGGCGGCTTTATGCTGCAAGCACCTATCTACCGTTATATTGATGCCTTAATGGAAGTAAACGAAGAAACCTATATTGGAGAGGACGAATAATGAAAAACCTATACGGCCTCAGTAAGCTGGCATTATTAAACACCGCCGGTTATGCCAAATGTGTGATCCCGCTTGATAAAAGCAGCTCAATTTGTGCACCAAATAACACCGGTAAAAGCTCGGTGATCAATGCTCTGCAATTTCCGCTTATTAATGATTTACGCCTAACAGAATGGGACGGTCATGATTTAGACGAAACCCGTAAATTTTATTTTTCGTCAGATCAATCCTATATTTTACTCGAAGCCGACCTACCCCATGGCCCGGTGGTGATTGGTGTAGCTGGGCTTGGTAAAATTGCCGGTTACGCACATCAGTTTTTTTGTTACCAAGGCAAGCTTGATCTTGAGCAGTATACTCAAGGTAAAACCATCATTAAGTTCACTAAACTGTTTAATCATTTAAAAGAGCAAGGCTTTAACCCTATTGAGCTTAAAGCGCAAGAGCTCAACGCACTATTAACGGGTGGTGCCACGCCATTTGATGGCGACATTAACTTAAAGATGATCCCGCTTAACAACGTGCAAGATTCGGCAATTTATAAAGAAATTTTCCGCCGTATTTTGAACCTGCATAAATTAGGCGCTGCCGACGTAAAGCGCTTTATGTTACGCGTATTTGAACGCCACATGTCAAACTCAAAGGTCGATTTTTATGAAGTATGGCGTCGCTCCTTTGATAAAGTAAACCGCGCAAAACGTGAGCTAAAAGCACTCGAGTCGATGCAAGAGCCTATCTGCGCCCTTGAATCTATGCTTGAAAACCAAACCGTACTCAAAGGTAAATTAGCCGCATACGCCCCCAAAATTGACCAAGCATTAATCGATTTTGATAGCTACCAAGAGGCGCAATTGAGCGAGCTTAATGTTGCCCTTGAAGACATTGAACACGAAAAGCACGAGTTTGAACAAAAACAACAACTTTATGTACAACAATCGCGCGATATTGAACGCAGGCAAACACAAATAGAGCAATGGTTTTTAGACTTTGGTGCTCTAAAATCTGAATTTGAATTGGTTAACATGGCAACCTTAAAAGTAAGCCTTGGTCAATTAAAGCAAGATTACGAGTCACTATCGCATTCTATCAACAGTGCACAAGGGCAAAGCCTGCATACTCTTGATTACCGTATTAGTGAAACACAAAAGCAGATCAAAAGCTTAAAGCTACAGCTTAAAAATCTTGAGTTTAATTTATTTACCCGTATGCGCGAGGATTTATCACTTAAAGAAGTTGAAGAGATCTCGCGTATTCTAAACCCTGACATTCTGTCATTTGCCACCACCAGTAATGGTGATATAGATATCACTGATGAAGATGCCTTTGGTGCATTTTTAGAGCAATTATCAGATAACGTGAAAGGCGGCGTGCTTACCCTGCCAGGCGCGACCATCAAGCTGAAAAAACTCTCACCGGTGCAGATGCAAAGCGGTGAAAATAAAGAGCAACTTACTGCGCAACTCAGCGCCCTAGAACAGTCACTCAATGAATTTAAGCAACAGCGTGATGTGGCCGCCAATGTGGCCGACAAACAAAAAGAAAAAGATGCCTTATACGATGAACTCATGGCAGCAGAAAGCGCACTTAAACGCTTTGAACAATTCCAGGTTATGCTGCAATCTATTGATGCACAAACACTCTTAAAAGAGCAATTATTGGCTGAACGCGAGCAAGTTGATAGCTACTTACAAGATATTCAAAATAACAGCGGTTCAATTAGTGATCGACGCTCGATTATTAAATCGAAAAAAGATTTAATTTCACGCCAAGCCGAGCGCCTACGCCAAGTGAAATCTGAACGAATTGACCACACGCTGGATTTATATAGCGGTAAAGTCACCCCGTATATGATTGATGTGCAAATTGACTTTGATAATCTCAGTGACTTAGTTCATCACTTTAATAAAGATTGCCAAGAGCTGCGTAATTTTGATATCAACGTTCGTAATACCTATTTGCATATTTACAATGCCGGTATTACCAAATTTGATAACGAAAATGACGAGTTTAGTAAATACCAGAAATTGATTGGCGCGTTCCATAATATTGATAACGAACGTGATGCGGTTGAACGCCAAGCCCGGGTTGCACTCACAGAAGTAGCCGCGACGATTAAGGGACTGCGTGAAGATTTAGACAGACTGCGCCGTGAAATGAACAGCTTCAATAAAGGCATTAGTCAGCATCGTATTTCAAACTTACAAGCATTTAAAATTAACGTGATACCACGCAAAATGTTGGTTGATAGTATTGATACCATAATCAGTACCTCAAATCAGTTTGAACAAGGTGATACGCTGGATTTACTCAGCCAAGAACCCTACAGTGAAAGTGCTGTCAACGAAGCAAAAGATCACTTAATTAAACTTGCCTCTGATAAAGCCGGTTTAACCCTTACTGACTTATTTGATATTCGCTTTGAAGTAGTAAACCGTGCAGGCGAAACCGAGCATTTTGAAAAAATTGATTCGGCTGGCTCAAACGGTACGCGTATCACCATAAAATTATTATGCGGTATGTTGTTTATCCGCTACTTATTAAGCGACCAAGAGCAAAACTTATACCGCATCCCGATTTATATTGATGAAGCGGCCGATATCGATCCGCAAAATCAAAAAGCAATTATAGAAACCGCACTCAGCTTTGGCTTTGTGCCAATATTTGCCTCGGTGAAACCACAAATTAGCTGTGATTATATTGTGCCAATTCGCTCCGTTAAAGACGGCGCCCAGAACTGGGTAGATGAAAAGGATTGGATAGAAGTAGAGCATGAATAAGACAATAGCCACGTTTGTGTAAATTAATGCATCATTCAGTCAAGGACGACTAGACTGATCAACATCTACTTTGTACACAAATTACAGGTAAAAAATAACATTTCCTTGAATTAATTCTATGTTATGTTATCAAACGAATAGTAATTAAATTTGCCAAGGAGCAAACTCCATGAAAAATATACTAATTGCAGCTGCTGTATTACTACTAGCAGCGTGTGCAAAAACGCCTGATATTGACTACGACAAATCTGTGGACTTTGGTAACTACAAAACGTTTGCTTGGTTTCCACAAGCAACCTTGGCTGACGCTGGTAACTATCAAATCAGCCCATTGATGGAAAAACGTGTGCGTGAAGCGGTAAATGCACAATTACAAGCAAACGGTATGACACCTGCCGATGAAGCATCAGCAGATGTGTTAATTAACTATCATGCCTCTGTTGATACTAAAGTTGACGTTGATACATTTAATGTAGGTTACGGTGCACGTTGGAACTACTGGGGCATGGGTTATAACACGCAAACAACAACCCATGAATATGATGTGGGCACTTTAGTGATTGATGTTGTTGACCGTGCCTCTAACCAGCTTGTTTGGCGTGGTGCTCGTGAAGGTCGCCTTCAGAAGAAACAAACACCTGAAGAGCGTAACAAAGCAGTGCAAGAAGCCGTTGCAACAATTTTAAGTGGTTTTCCACCAGAAAAACTAAAATAACACTTTAAATTAGCATTCAAAAAAGCTCACTATTTAGTGAGCTTTTTTGTAAGTCTTATGCCTCTTTTAGCACATTCGCCACAAATTCTGTGAACGAATTGGCTATAGGACTAGTAAAGCTAGCATTGTATACATTGCTTGTATCGGGTCTAATATAAATAGTACCATCTATATCGTTTGAAAAGACCATAAGAAACCCATATCTAAAATGTTCAGTGTGCTTATTTTGTTCGTAAATATCTAAACGTTTTATCTCAGGGTTAATCCCATAAATAGGCTCATCAAATATTTCTGCATAATTTAAGTTTACCAGGTAATCAAAAAAATCTTTTGGTAAATCAATATTTAATCTTGCTTCTAGATCATAAACTTTTTTTCTTGCTTGGCCTTGGCCTTGGCCTTGGCCAACTACACTAGAATGATCTTTCAACATTTCTACTAGATTCATAAGTCCTTCTTATAATTAATTATACATAGCATTTTTTATGAAAGTTAAACTATGCAGGTTTATTAAATTAGTAAATGCTAATCCGCCTTATATTTATGCAGTAAATCTAGCGGTATATGGCAGTAATCATCTGGATGATTAGTTAGTCGGTCTTGGTGCTCAGCATCACTGGGGACATAATTTGTTAGCGGTTTAACCTGTACAGCTATTTTGTCGGCATCATCTCGTTGGCTGATATAATCGCTTGCTAACGTTAAGTGACTTTGCTCTTCACTATAAATAGCCGTGCGGTATTTTTCACCCACATCATCACCTTGCTTATTAATACTGTATGGGTCAATAATTTCAAAGAAATAATCAATTAGTTTATTAACCGTGACAGCATCAGTATCAAAAATGACTTTGACACACTCTGCATAACCATCGTACTCACTTTGTGTATTATCACTTGTACCATTAGCCCGCCCTGCTTCTGTAATAACTACTCCGGGTAAGTGCTTCATAAACTCTTGCACGCCCCACAAACACCCTCCCGCAAAATAAATAGTTTGCTGGCGAGCATAAAAGTTAGCTGGTTGTTTTTCATTCATAGAGGGACCTAATATATTTAACAAGCAAAGACAGTGTAATGCTTTCATTTTAAGAATGATTATCAAATGCAGTTTTTTCGAATTAATGTACAATAGCGCCAAAAATCGTGACTGTTTAATTTTGCTATTTTATCACGCTATAAAAAAGTGTTACGACTTTAATTTATAGCGCAATCGCACATAAAGAATATGAGAAAAACAACATGAACCGTACCTCGCACCTTATTATACCCGCAGTACTTGCCAGCATATCAAATGTTGCTTATGCGGCAGATGACTCTGAAGAATCGACAACCATTGAGCAAATAACAATCGAGGCATCCCCTACAGCAAATACGTTACCAGTAGGTACCTTTGACTCACCTATATCAAATTTAGAGTATGACCCTCGTGTTGATTTGCAATCGCGTAACATGGCAGAAGCACAAGCTGATGTTACTATTCGTGGCGGTATCTTTGAAAACACCGGTTTTAGAGTCGGCAGTGCTACTTTACTCGATCCGCAATCAGGCCATTATTTTGCAGAAATTCCTATTGCACCACAAATGCTCACTGGCGCAAGTGTATTGACCGGTGCTGATAATGCACTTTACGGTGTAAATAGCTCAGTAGGTACTGTGTCGTTTGGTTGGAAGCCAATTACCACTGGTGGCAGTGTATCTGTAGGTGTAGGCACTAACGACTTTAATTTACAGAGTGTTCATGCTGGTAAAAGTATCCCTTTAGATACAATCGCCGATTGGCGCCTAGGTTTTGAAGGGGAATATTCTCATTCACAAAGCGATGGCTCAATTGATTTTGGCGATCATGATTTTAATCGCGCTACTGCTCGTGTGCAATTAACGAGTGCAGATTCACAAACTGATTTTTTTTTTGGCTCACAAGAGAAATTTTTTGGCTGGCCGAACCTCTATACCCCATTTGGCGTGAATGAAACAGAAGACTTAGAAACGCAACTGTTAATGCTTAACCATAAACAAAGTTATGCAACAAACAGTGAGTTTGAAGTATCGGCTTATTATCGAAAAAATAACGACCATTATATTTACTCTCGTGAAAACCCAAGCGCGTTTGAAGCTTTTCACGAAACAGAAGTTAAATCATTCGCCATCTCCGGGCGACATGCTCAAAACGATGTGTTCTCACTAAACTACTCAGCACAATTTATTGAAGATTCCATTGAATCAACCACGCTTGAGAATAACTTTACTTCGCGTAACTATTATAAAATCAGTGTATTGCCAGAATACACTGTGGCTCTTGAGAACAATCAGCAGCTAACAGTGCGTTTAGGCGCAGCCTTCGATGATACCAACCGCGATGACTCACAATTATCGCTGATAGGTGATATCACATTCAATACAATTAATAGTAACGCCACTGAGCGGACATTTTATTTATCCTACGCTGAGGCCAGTCAAGTTGCAGGTTATACTGCTATTGGTGGCAATGACTCTGGTGGATTGTTTAGAAGTAATTATAACCTTGAGCGTGAAACCACCAAAAACTTAGAACTGGGTTTATTACTAGAACAACAAAGTTGGCAGCTTAATTCGGCTATTTTTTACCGCCAAGATAATAACTTAACTGACTGGACATTTAGCTTTGATTCAACCTCAGCGCGTTTTGCCGAACCAGTTGATATTGATACCGCTGGCCTTGAATTTTTAGCCACTAAGCAATTTGAAAATACTGAAATTATAGCCAGTTACACCTACCTCCATAAATCAGAAACCTATGGCTCGCCAGATGTCGATGCAAGCTTTTATGCCTTAAACTTCCCTGATCACCGTTTAACTCTTGGTGCTGTATGGAGCCCTACGGATATATTAGAGTTTCGGATTGATAATGAATGGCGTAAACAGCATAAAAATGCCCTGCGACGCTCTGATGATGAAGCCTTGTTTACTCAGCTGACGTTAAAAGTAACGCCACCGATACTGCAAAACTTCTTTATTACTTTAGCAGCAGATAACCTTTGGGATGAATCGTTTGAGGAAATTCCAGGCACACCTGGGCGCGGTGAGCAATACACACTAACTGCAACTTATAGCTGGTAAATAAAAAATATGTATAAAAACCGCATTTTTAAGATGCGGTTTTTTTATGTCATTTGTTCAAGCTCGGTAATTAATTGCAGCGCTTGCGCATTCGTTGTTCCACACACATCAATCGTCGCACTAAAATCACTGCATACTTTTGGCCGCCTTTCATCACCAAATAACTTACATAAATTGTTGTTATCTAACTGAATACAGCGCTCTCCTGCTTTTTTGCCATTAGGCATCCCCGGAATTGGTGAGCTAATACTTGGTGCGATACAACAAGCCCCACACCCGAGTCGACACGCCATTGGTGATGTATTCATCTTTGCCCCTTTTGTAATCTATTTCGCTAATTTGTTAATTGTGTAATGACTTGTTACATCTTAATACGCCTTGTAAACACTTTATTCATTATAATTGCTGTGTCACCTAATTATGAGGAAAGCCCAGTGGCTACTAAAAAACAAATAATTCTACCTATTGCCGTATTAGTCGCCGGTGTAGGTCTTGCTGTTGCGTTTTCAGCAATGAAACAACCGCCAGAAGAAAAGCCAGCACAAGATACACGCCCTCTGGTATCAGTTAGCGCAGTTCACCTTGATGCAATTACGCTAGACGTAAAATCCTATGGTGTAGTAAAAGCAAAAGATCACACCCCACTGGTTGCGCAAGTAAGCGGTCAAGTGGTATTTGTCTCTGAGCAATTTGTGCAAGGTGGATTTGTCAAACAAGGCGATATTCTAGCACGAATAGATCCAAATGATTATGAAGCAGCGTTAATTGAAGCCCAAGCAGGCATGGCGCAAGCCAGCTCTGATCTAGAAATTGAACGAGCGCAAGCTCATGTAGCACAGGCAGAGTGGGATCGAATAAAAGACGATTCAAATCAAATGATCCCATCTCAATTATATTTACGCAAACCACAATTAGCCGAAAAACTAGCGCGTTACCGTGCAGCACAGGCGTCTGAAAAACGTGCAAAACGTAATTTAGAGCGCACATACATAAAAGCGCCTTATGATGCGATTATTTCTGAACGTGCAATTAGTTTAGGCAGCGTAGTTAATCCTGGAAGCCAATTTGGCGCTCTCAGTTCAACCTTAGTGGCTGAAATTCGCCTTCCTGTGGCAGATAAAGAATTACAATACCTAATCGATAGCGGTATCGGCGCGAATGTAACACTCAGTGCAGACTATGCTGGTAAGCCAACTACTTGGCAGGCAAAAATTGTCCGCAGCGAAGGTGTTATTGATCAAAAAAGTCGTATGAGCTATTTAGTGGCGCAAGTAAATACACCTTATGACAGTGAGCAACCGCTGCGCTTTGGCTCTTATATCAATGCGACCATTTCTGGCCGCGAGCTTGATAATGCGATTATCGTTCCTCATCACTTAGTGAAAAACGGTAAAATAGTGGTAATGAATGATGATTTAACCCTTTCGTTCAAACCTCTTAATATTATTAGAGAGCAAAATGGCATGGTCATCGCTTCACAAGGCTTAAATGATGGTGAGCAATTGATCACCTCGGCTTTAGATTTCCCAACTGAAGGCATGCAAGTAAAGCTAAATGACTCTGATAAACCTGCAGCTGCAACTCAACTTGCACTGAAAGAGGAATAGAGCATGACCATCCATAGCGAAAAAGGCTTAATTGCCTGGTTTGCTCGCAACCCTGTTGCAGCAAACCTATTAATGATTTTTATTTTAGTGGGTGGTATTTTAACCGCGTTTTCTATTCGCAAACAAATGTTCCCACAATTTGAAAATAACTGGATCAGCGTCCAAGCTGTCTACCCAGGTGCTGCCCCACAAGAAGTAGAAGAAGGCATCACCATCAAGGTAGAAGAAGCTCTCGAAGGCCTAGAGGGTATTAAACGGAAGATTACTTATTCAAACCGCGGTTATTCTCAAGCGTGGATCGAAATTGAAGAAAAATATGATACTAAAGAAGTGCTCGATGAAGTAAAAATGCAGGTTGATGCAATCAACACCTTCCCTGCAGACATGGAGCGTCCTATTGTGCGCCATGATAAGTTTGAGCAAGAAGTAATGATCCTCGCCTTATACGGTGACATGAGCAATTATCAGCTCAAAGAACTTGGCAACAATATCAAAGACGAACTGCAAGCACTGCCACAAATTAACTTAGTTGAATTTAATGGTGGCCTTGATTATGAAATTGGTATTGAAGTTAGCCCTGATAAACTTCGTGAGTATGGTTTAACTTTTAGAGACATTGCGAATGCAGTGCGTGCTTTTTCAGCCAATATGTCTGCAGGTCAGATTCGCTCTGAAAACGGCTATATTTCGATGCGGGTTGAAAAACAAGCTTACCGAGGGGATGAATTTGCCAAACTGCCATTGATATTACTACCAGATGGTGCACAAGTGTATTTAGGCGATGTAGCAACCATTAACGATGGCTTTGCAGAAGGCTTACAATACTCTAAATACAATGGTAAAAATTCCTTGTCGTTTGAAGTAAATGCCTCAAAAGATCAAGATATTACCAAAGTTGCAAAAGTTCTTAAGCAATACCTTAATGATAAAGCAGGTCAACTTCCAGCGGGTGTTAAACTCACGCCGATTGTCGATTTAACCTACTACCTAGAGGGTCGATTAGACATGATGATCGACAACATGGTGTGGGGTGGTCTATTGGTTATGGTGGTACTTGCGCTATTTTTACCCCTACGCTTAGCATTTTGGGTGATGATGGGTTTACCTGTGTCATTCCTTGGCGCGTTTTTAATGATGCCGATGGGCTTTTTAGATGTCACCATCAACTTAGCATCACTATTTGCCTTTATATTAGTGCTCGGTATTGTGGTTGATGACGCCATCGTCGTAGGTGAATCAGCCAGTGCTGAAATTGAAAAACATGGCCACTCTCTTGATAACGTAGTACGTGGTGTTAAGCGCGTCGCAATGCCTGCCACCTTCGGTGTCTTAACTACCATCGCTGCTTTTTTACCGCAAACTTTAGCAAGTGGCCCTGGTGCTGCGTTTTCAAAAGCCATTGGCGGGGTTATTATCCTGTGTTTGATTTTCTCTCTGATTGAATCAAAACTTATTTTACCAGCCCACATAGCAGCAATGAAACACCGAGAACCAAATCCGAAAAACCCATTACATCGCCTCCGTAAAGTGATGGATGGCGGTTTAAAACGGTTTGTTGATAACTATTACACGCCATTTATTGGCCATTGTATTCATTATCGTTATACCGTAATTATTGGTTTTATTTGTGTATTAATTGTCAGTGCTGGGATGTTTGCCGGTGGTTTAGTGAAGTTTGTAGCGAACCCTAAAATTCCTCATGACTTTCCACGTATCTCAGTCGAAATGAACTTAGCATCGTCTGAACAAGCAACCCTAGAAACCGCGCAAAAAATAGAGCAAGTTATTATCAATGTTGATAAACAACTTAAAGAGCAATATGGCACAGCTATGGTACGCGATCTTTCCGTTAGCTTACGTGGACGTACCGATGCCAGTATTATGGCAGTATTAATTGATCCTGAGTTACGCCCTATCGATACCTTTGCATTGAGCGCACTATGGCGTGAACAAATGCCTCCTTTACCGGGCGTGAAAACACTAACCATTCAAGACAGTATTATGAATGGTGGTCGAGACGACGGTGATGTGAGCTTCCGCCTAGAAGGAAAGGATGCCAAACAACTAAAAGAAGTAGCAGCAAAACTTAAAGAAAAACTCAACACCATGGAAGGTGTGGGTGATGTAAATGACTCAATGCAAAGCGCTACAGATGAAGTACAGCTTGACTTAAAACCACTGGCGTACAGCATGGGTTTAACCCTTGCCGATGTTGCCTCACAAGTCAGCTTTAGTTACTACGGCCTTGAAGCACAGCGTATTCTACGTGACGGCGAAGAAGTGAAAGTAATGATCCGCTACCCTGAAGAAGCACGTAACTCGATCAGCGATATCGCCAGTGCTCGTATCATTACACCTAGTGGCGCAGAAGTACCTTTGGCTGAAATTGCCGATGTAAAACTGGTTGATGGTGTAAACCGTATTCGCCGCGAAAACTCAAAGCGTACTGTTAACGTATGGGCTGCGGTTGATACCGACCAAGTTGAACCTTTTGCCATTGCTGAAGAAATACGTGATGAGTACTTACCGGCACTACTGAAAAACTACCCAGGTGTACAAAGTAGTGTTGCTGGACGTATTCAAGAAGAAATGGATAGCGTTGCTGAGCAAGTGCGTGATTTTGCACTTTCAATGATGATTATCTTCGCGTTATTGGCAATCCCACTACGCTCATACTCACAACCATTGATTATTATGTCAGTGATCCCATTTGGGGTTATTGGTGCCATGTTTGGCCATATGATTTTAGGCATGACAATGAGTGGCTTATCAATTTTCGGGATCATTGCTGTAGCCGGTGTTGTTGTGAACGATTCATTAGTAATGGTGGACTTTGTTAATAAAGCACGTGCTGATGGCGTAGCAATAAAAGACGCAGTAATGCAAGCTGGTGCACGTCGTTTTAGAGCGATTATGCTCACCTCAATCACTACCTTTATTGGCGTGTTACCAATCATTATGGAAACCAGCTTACAAGCTAAAATTGTCATCCCAATGGCAGTATCATTGGCCTTTGGTGTCTTATTTGCCACGGTGATCACGCTGATCCTGATCCCATGTCAATATGTCGCACTAGAAGATGCTAAACGATTAATTCGTAAATGGCGTGGAAAAGAAGCGCTGGTAGATGGTGAATCAATTCATAGCAAAGTGAATACTATAATAAACCGCTCACCTTTATAAAATTTTATATCCCAACCAACTAGCCCGAGCTGTATACAGTTCGGGCTTTTTTATGCTTATAATAACAATGAAATATAATTTATTCACATAAAATCAACACGATAATAATTTACTTTGTATTTTATCCACGGTAAAAGTAGTACATAAAACAAACTAAAAAACCAAGGAAGCTCATGAAACTCACCTCGAATATGTTTTACCACACTATTTTTATGACAGCTCTACTACTGCTCTCACACACTGCAATTGCAGGCGAACACGCGAAAGAAATGGATGCATTTATTGAACAATTTCATGGTTTCAAACAATTCAATGGCAACGTACTGGTCGCCAAGCAAGGTAAGGTTATTTTTGAAAAAAGTTATGGCTACGCCAATTTTGAATGGGACATCAAAAATACTGCCGAGACTAAATTTCGAATAGGCTCAATTACCAAGCAATTCACTGCGTTGCTTATTTTACAGTTAGCGCAGCAGAATAAAATACAGCTTGATGCTCCCCTTGCTACTTACCTACCCGACTATCGCCAAGATATAGGAAATAAAATCACCATTAGGCAAATACTTAATCATACATCAGGACTTAGTAATTATACTCAAACGAAGACCTTCAGAAGTGAATACAGTCGCAACCCTTACAGTGTAGATGAATTTATAAAATTACTGTGTAGTGATGATTTATTGTTTGAGCCTGGCACGCAATTTCGCTATAGCAATTCAGGCTACTTTATTTTGGGCGCTGTGATTGAAAAAGTCACTCAACAACGTTACCAAGATGTACTGCAAGAAAATATTTTTAAACCACTCAATATGCATAACACCGGTTACGATTCGCATGCAAAAATAATCAACCAACGTGCATCTGGTTATAGCAATAACTTAGACGGTTATACTAATGCTGATTATCTAGATATGTCGATCCCTTATGCTGCGGGGTCAATATACTCAACCGCACGCGATCTCGTTAAGTGGGATCAAGCGCTGTACACAAATAAGCTAATAAATAAAGAACTAAAAAAACAAATGTACACCGTATCTGAACAGCGTAATTACGCACTTGGCTGGGAAGTTAATCAGCTAGATGCTGATAAATATGGTAAACCATTGACACAAGTACAACATGGCGGTGGTATCGAAGGGTTTAATGCATTTATTAGCCGTATTATTGAAGATCAGCTACTGGTGATAATTTTAAATAACACTGGCGGTGCACCAATGACACCTATGACTAAAGGATTAACCAATATTTTTTATGGTAAGCCCTATGACGGTGCAACTGAAAATGTGGATAGCCAACTTTATCATGCCTTGCAAAATGGCGGTATTGCACAGCTTAAAAGCAAATATAATCAATTGGATGAGCAAAAAGTTCCGCTGCGAGAAAGAAGCATCAATTACTTTGGTTATGAATTAATAGCAATGAAAAAACTCGATGCCGCAATCGCAGTATTTGAACTAAATGCTGCTAAATACCCCGATTCTGCTAATACTCACGATAGTCTGGGTGAAGCGTATTTAACTGCTAATAAACCCGTACTTGCATTAAAAAGTTACCAGCGCGCCCTTGAATTAAACCCCGACAGTGAAAGCGCAAAGCAAGCAATTATAAAACTACAATAATTCTAAAAAGTCGCGTTATATTATTTAAAATCTGCAACATTAAACTCGCTTATGCTACGAACATAAGCGAGTTAGTAGTTTATGATTTCAAGTGATTAGTCATCAAGAACACTACGTTCAAGTATACCTTTATCAATTAGTTGGCTTATCATCGTACGTGCTTTTTCTCTGCATATATCACGTAATAAACGCACTGCAGGCGTTATTGATTGGCGGCTTGGACAAATTAACCACAGCTCACCACAGGTATGCTGGTAATTATTCATCACTGTAACTACCCTATCGTTAAGAAGATCATCAGCAATATCTAATGCCGATTTTACGGCAAGCCCTTTGCCAGCAACACACCAGCGCCTGACTAAATCACCATCATTTGAGGCACGCTTGCCTTGCATTTTTACTTTGTATTTTTTTTGCCCATTGGTAAATTCCCAAACATTATTGATAATATCTTGCAGTTGATAAAATAACCCTGGATGCTGTGCTAAATCATCTGGATACATAGGCGCACCATAACGTTTTATATAGTCAGGTGAGGCGCATAATAAACGTGGAATATTACAAATTTTAAACCCGTAAACATTGGCATCAGTTGGCGAGCCATAACGCAGTGCTATATCCACCGAATCTCGGTAGAAATCCACGTTACTATCACTAATATGTGTGCGCAGGCTCACCTTCGGGTAACTATCCATAATTTCATCAATCCAAGGGATAACTAAATTACGGCCAAGATCAGAAGATAATGCAACCCTTAACTCACCTTCAATCTCATCATGTTCGCCTTTTAGGTTCTGCCGAGCTTGCTCAAGTATCGCTATTGCTTGCTCACACTGTGGGATATAGCGCTCCCCTGCGGCAGAAAGCCTTAGATGACGTGTTGTACGCACAAATAGGTCTACACCTAATGTTGATTCCACCCGTTTGATAGCAGCACTGGCGGTTGCTGTACGCATATCAAGTTTTGCCGCTGCAAGGGTAATACTTTTAAATTCAGCGACTTTCAAAATAAGTTTTAAATCGTCAATCTGCATATTATCTAAATATATTTGATAATGATTCAATAATTATGCTGTTTATCAAAAGTAATGCAAGCGCTATCATCTGCCTCATTCAACGGCTTTGATTAAATAAAGCTATTCGCTACAGGAACCAATTATGACACACCCGATTATTACCGACTTAGAAGCGCGTTACACAGCAAAAAAATATGATGCAACTAAACGTGTATCGGCAGAAGATTTAGCTGTGATCTATCAAGCCATGCGTTTATCTCCGTCATCAATTAATTCGCAGCCATGGAAATTCATTGTTATTGAGTCTGAGCAAGCAAAACAACGTATGCATGATACTTTCGCTAACAAGTTTCAATTTAATCAGCCGCATATTAAAACTGCATCACACATTATTTTGTTTGCTTACAACCCGAAATACACCAGAGAAGATTATGCAAAAGTGATTGACACTGATATCGCCAATGGCCGTACGCCAGCAGAAAATCGCGAGCAAGCCTTTGGCGCATACGCATTTGTTGACTTAAATACTGACGCATCTGGCAATAATGCCGCATGGACCAAAACACAAACTTACCTTGCACTTGGTAATACTATGCATGCTGTTGCGCGCTTAGGTATTGATTCAACACCAATGGAAGGCGTAGATAGCGAGCTAATTAGTGAACTTTTTGCGGATGAGTTAGATGGTTATATTTGTGAAGTCGCACTTGTCATTGGTTATCACGAAACACAAACCGACTATAATGCTAAGCTTCCAAAATCACGTTTGAGTCAAGATCAAATTATTCAAGTGGTTTAAGTTTTACATTACCGGTTAAGAAGAGCCTGTTACAGGCTCACTTTAACAAGCTTTTTTGCATTATAGCCTCTGCTATGTGCTCTCTTTAGCAGCTCCACAAACAATTTTTTCTTCGCCAAGATGATATATATTATTTATTGCTACATAGGCGCCAGATACAACGCCTGTAATAGGGACTAATAATATCCCACTAATTGAATAGTAGGTATTGGTATCCTCAAAGCCATTAATTATTTTCAATGTCTTACGGTCAGAAGATATTTCACATTTATTAACTGCTGACATGTCCTTAGTTGGTACAACGATACAGCCTGATAACATCGTCAAAGTAAAACATATAGTCGTAACTAATTTCATCTTGTAACATCCTCGTTTTTAATTGTCATATAGAAACCATAAAAATTAATATTTATAGATTGTTGGCTAACTATCTTATAAATACTTTACTAAACAAAGTATGCGCTCCACGCAACCTGTTAGTAAATAATGGTAAAAAATTTTTATCTAAGAAAACCGCTTTTTACAGGCTTGCCTCCATAACTCCCCGCAAACCTTGCACATATAAATCAAGCTTATAAGTTCAATTTTCACTAATAAACATGCACATCAGACACAATACTATGCACCGTTTTATATTGAGGAAACTTATCTAAAATTTTCTTGCAATAACAATAGCATAGATGGGCAACTTACTTTAGCAGTGATTCTGTTAAAGAAATCAAATAAAAACCAATAAAGAAACTATTAATTTAACAAAGGTAATGAATTGCAATCAAATTGTAAGCAGTAATGTATTTAGAAAAGTAACTTATTCAGTTAATTATTATATTTAATTCAGGTACAGAAACAACGTCAAACCATGGTTATATAATAGTACAATTAAAATTAACTTTGATAAAAATCAAATTTAGATGTCTTAAATATGGCTGTTACGACTCATATTAATTATTTTTATATGGAGCCTAAAACCCGTAAAATCTAATTACAAAGCATTAAAAAAGTATTTTTGTATAATGTTACTTTTTAGGCTAATTAAAGAGTTTTAAATAGATCAATGACAACCACATTACTAGATCACACTCATTTAAAAGTATCATTGAATGATATTTAGAACTGATCGTTATCAGTACACAAATCCACCCGGTTATTGCAGCATGCTATTAAATACTGCAACAAATAAAAAACATTTATATAGGTAAAAAATGATCAGAAATATAAAAATAGGCATGCGTTCAGCCTTGGCATTTGGGATTTTGGGTTTGATTACTCTGATTCTGGGGGTATTTTCCATTATGCAATTATCACAATTGAACTCTATATCAGATGTCATTAGCCTGCATCGAATTCCTGCACTCACAACAGCGGTTGAATTAGAACGATATTCACTGCATACACAGCTATTGATTACTGAAATTTCTGACACTAAAACTCAACAAGAACGAAATGATATACAACGACAATTAGACAAAGAAGAACGTGACTATAAAAGTGCAGAAAAACGCATGGCAGCTTTAGTTCGTTCAGATGAGGCGCGTAGACAACTCGATAACGTTATAAATTTGCATGATGAATTTACAGCAACATTTACTAAGTTGTTTCGACTTTATGAGCAACAAAATGAAGAAGAAGCGTTAACTTTTCGACGTAAAAAATTTATGCCCGCTGCTGAGCTGTTAATATCTGAATTAGAGAAATTATCTCAATATCAAATTCTTAAAGCTAATCAGATAAATGATGAAGCAACGCAAACATACCTCAATTCAAAAGCGGCACTTATTAGTGGCATTGTGATTACTTTAGTGTTGCTTAGTGTTATTGCTTTCTTTTACAGCCGCAGCTTAACACTCCCGTTACGTTATGCTGTTGCAGTTGCAAGACGCGTGGCTAAAGGCGATTTAACTGAAAGAATTAATGATCCTCACAGCGATGAAGCAGGTGAAATGCTTCAAGCATTAGCTGACAT